>JAGWRY010000284.1 GCA_028869495.1 Elusimicrobiota bacterium
CAGGAGACCCTGGTCGTCCACCCGGGAGGGAAAACGCGCCGCCGTCAGCAGCATGAGCGCCCGCAGGGCGTGGGCGGCGCGCCCGCGTCTCGTGCCGGCGCTCGGGACGGATCAGCAGGACGGTCCCCGGACGCAGGAGGCGCGGGTTGCGGATCTTGTTGGTCAGCAGGATCGAGCGCACGGTCGTGTGGTTCAGACGCGCGATCCGGCCGAGGAAGTCCCCGCGGCGCACGCGGTAGCGGACCAGCGTCGGGCCCGGCGTCCAGTCCGAGACCTTGGCGAGGGCGGCCAGGAACGCGGTCTTGGTCCCCTGCGGCAGGCGCAGGATGAAGCCGGGCCGGTCCTTCGGGGTGGCCCAGGCGCGCAGCTCGGGGTTCAGCTCGTGCAGTTCGGCCGTCGTCGTGCCCGCGCAGCGGGCCGCGACGGAGAGGTCGAGCTGGCGCGGGAGGGCGACCTCGTCGTCCTCGACCGGGGACTCGTACTTCGGGTGCAGTCCGAAGCGTTCGGGGTGCGAGCCGATCAGCGCGCAGGCCATGAACTTGGGCACGTAGTAGTGGGTCTGCTGGGGGAGCGCGTCGCGCCCGGCGAGGCTGCCGAAGGTCGTGGACTTGCTCCACTTCATGTCCTGGCCGAGACCGCCCTCGCCGCGGTTGTAGGCGGCCAGCGCGAGGTTCCAGTCGCCGAACCAGTGGTAGAGGTCCGACAGGTAGTGCAGGGCGGCGTCGGTCGCCTTGACGGGGTCGTAGCGCTCGTCGACCCAGTACGAGACCTCGAGGCCGTATTTGCGCGCGGTCCCGGGCATGAACTGCCACAGGCCGGCCGCGCCGGACGGGGAGACCGCGTCGTCCTCGTACTCGCTCTCGGTCATCACCAGGTAGAAGAGCTGCGGCGGCATGCCGCGCTTCTTGAGCGCGGACATGATCATCGCGCGGTAGCGGCCGGAGCGCGCGAGAGCGTCCTCGACGGCGCGCGGTCTCTGCTTCGTGTAGATCTGGATGAAGCGCTGGGCGATCGCGTTGTCGGTGTCGATCTCGATCGGCTCGAAGCCCGGGGCCGAGGCGCCGGTCAGCGCGGAGTCGGGGACGTCGAGGCCGCCCGGGGCCTCGCTCTCGTCGGGCTGGAGGATGTCCCAGTTGCGGATCTTGTCGAGCATCGCGGCGAAGTCGAGCTGGAGGGAGGCGGGCAGGGACGCGTCGTCGTCGAGGTTGTCGACGATGATCCCGAAGGCCTGCTTGATCTTCGCGCGGCCCTCTTCGGCGCGCCCGGCCCGGATCAGGCCCAGGCCCTCCGCGTAGAGGTCGTTCGCCCGGTCGAGCTCGGTGTCGAGGTCCGGCTCCTGGTCGGCGGAGGCGGCCGGCGCGCTCGACAGGGCCGGCGGAGCGCTCGGGTCGGGGGCGGGCTTGATCGCGGACGCGCGCGCGGCCGGGGCGGCGAGGAGGGCCGGGACGAGCGCGGCGAGGAGCGCGAGCGGCGTTCGGAGTCGAGCGAGGGTCACGAGGCCGTTATTCTACGAAATTCGGGACGCTTTCAGCCCCGCGCGGCGGCCCAGCGGCGGCGCAGGCGCAGGGCGAGGCGCGCGGCGGCCGGGGCGCGGGAGGCGGCGCCGGCGTCGAAGACGGACAGGGCCTCGCGGCGGACCGCGGCGGAGCCGGGCGCGTTCCCCGCGCGCGCCAGCGCGCCCTCGGCCTGCTTGAGGGCGACCAGGGCGGGATAGGCGAGGGTCACGGCGTCGCCGACGTCCTCGTCCTCGCCGTCGCCGGGGCGCGGGCGGCGCGAGCAGTCGGCCAGGCTCAGGCAGGCGGGCTCGCCGGCGACGGAGCGCAGGAAGGCCCAGTCCTCGGGCGAGCTCAGGTTGCGGCCGCGCCCGAGCAGGTAGACGATCGTGCCGCGCTCGTTGCGCTCCTCGGGGGGGAGGCGCGCGTACTTCCAGCGCAGGAGGGCCTTGGCGTCCGGCGAGAGGTCGTTGAAGTCGGAGTCGAGACGCGGGTCGTTGTCGTTCTTGGAGGCGAGGATCGCGTCGAGGACTTCCAGCTTCGCGCGGGCGTCCGCTCCGGCCGGGGGCTGCGCGGCGGCCCCGGACGCGGCGGCGGGCGGCGAGGGATTCCTCGCCGCCC
>JAGWRY010000285.1 GCA_028869495.1 Elusimicrobiota bacterium
CGGCGCCCGGGCGCCGACCCTCTACGGCCGCCGCATGGCGCGCGACCTCGCGGCGGGGCTCGCCCGCCGGCGCGTCGCGGTGGTCAGCGGCCTGGCGCGCGGCATCGACGCCGAGGCGCACGAGGCGGCTCTCGACGCGGGCGGGACGACCTGGGCCGTCCTCGGCTCGGGCCTGGGCCGGGTCTATCCGCCCGAGAACCGCGACCTGGCCCGGCGCATCGCCGGCGAGGGCGGCTGCGTGCTGACGGAGCACCCGTCCGCGGTCGCTCCCCACCCCGGGCTTTTCCCGCGGCGCAACCGGATCGTGGCGGGCCTGTCCTGGGCCGTCGTGGTGGTCGAGGGACGCCGCGGCTCCGGGGCCCTGCTGACGGCCGGAGACGCGGCGGCGGGGGGACGGGAGGTCCTGGCCGTCCCGGGCCCGGCGGACTCCCCGCTCAGCGAGGCGCCGCACCGTCTCCTGAAGGCGGGCGCCAAGCTGGCCCTCTCGGCCGCGGACGTCGCGGCTTGTCTTCCGGCCGGCGCGGCCCGCGAGCTCGTTTCCCGGCCGCGCCGGACGGCCGTTCCTCCGCTGGAGGCGGGCGAATCTAAGATTTTGAATATTCTAGAAGGAGAATCCCGTTCTTTGGACGAACTGGCCGTCTTGACGGGGCTTGACATGCCATCCCTTTCCCTTATAATGTTCGGGCTGGAAATCAAAGAGCTCGTGAACGCTCTCCCCGGACAACGCTATGCCAAAAAAGCCCTCTGAAAAGGCCCCCAAGGCCGCCAAGACCGCGAAGGGAGGAAAAGCCCCCGTCGCGACGGGCAAAGCCCGCAAAGGGCCCAGCCTCCTGGTCGTCGAGTCTCCGGCCAAGGAGCGGACGATCTCCCGCTTCCTCAAAAGCGACTTCATCGTGCGCTCCTCGTTCGGACACGTCCGGGACCTGCCGGTGCGCAAGATCGGCGTGAACGTGGAGGACGACTTCGTCCCGCAGTACGTCGTCCTGCCCCGGGCCAAGAAGATCCTGGCCGAGTTCAAGTCGCTGGCGGCCAAGTCCCCGTTCGTGTACCTCGCGACCGACCACGACCGCGAGGGAGAGTCGATCGCTTGGCACCTGGTCGACATGCTCAAGCTCAAGCCCGACCAAGTCAAGCGCATCACGTTCCACGAGATCACCCCCGGCGCCATCAAGGAGGCGATCTCGGCGCCGCGCTCGATCGACGAGAACCTGGTCCACGCCCAGCAGGCCCGGCGCGTGATCGACCGCCTCGTCGGCTACAAGCTCTCGCCGCTCTTGTGGGCCAAGATCCAGAGCGGCCTGTCGGCCGGCCGCGTGCAGTCGGTCGCCGTGCGCCTGCTCGCCGAGCGCGAGCGCGAGATCAAGGAGTTCTCGTCCGAGGGCTACTGGACGCTGACCGCCGCCCTCGAGAAGCCCGGCGCGCCCCCGCCTTTCGACGCGAAGCTGTCGCTGTGGAAGGGCGAGAAGGTCGAGTCGACGCGCACCTACGACCTGTTCTCCGAGCAGTACCGCGTGAAGGCGACGACCCTGCGCTCCGCGGTCGACGTCGACGCGGTCACGACGGCGCTGAAGTCGGGGGCGTTCAAGGTCGTCAAGGTCGAGAAGAAAGAGGTCCGTCGCCGGCCGCCGCCGCCGTTCTCGACGTCGACCCTCCAGCAGGCGGCGTCGCAGAAGATGGGCTTCGCGGCCGAGCGCACGATGCGGGTCGCTCAGTCGCTCTACGAGGGCGTCGACCTCGGCGGCAAGGAGCCCGTCGGTCTGATCACGTACATGCGCACCGACTCGTTCTCGATCGCGAAGACCGCGGCGGCCGAGTGCGCGGACTACGTCGCGCAGGCCTACGGCGCGAACTTCCGCCCGCCCGAGCCGCCGACCTACCAGACGAAGTCGCGCGGCGCGCAGGAGGCGCACGAGGCGATCCGCCCGACGAGCGTCAACCGCACGCCCGACGAGGTCCGCAAGTACCTGAACCCGGACCAGGCGCGCCTCTACGAGCTGATCTGGAAGCGCTTCGTCGCCTCGCAGATGGTCGAAGCCGTCTACGACACCGCGGCCGCCGACGTCGAGAACGACGGCGCGACGTTCCACTGCACGGGCCGCACGCTGAAGTTCGAGGGCTTCCTGCGCGTCTACCGCGACGCCCCGAAGGAGGGCGGCGAGGACGAGGGCGAGCCCGAGGACGAGGAGGTCCGCCGCCTGCCGCCGCTGGCGGAGGGCGACGTGCTCAAGCTCGTCGAGCTGAAGCCCGAGGAGCACCGGACCAGCCCCCCGCCCCACTACAACGAGGCCAGCCTGATCCGCGCGATGGAGCGCCACGGCATCGGCCGCCCGTCCACGTACGCGCCGACGATCAAGACGATCGTCGACCGCGGCTACGTGCGGCGCAACATGAAGGACCGAAAGCTGATCCCGAGCGAGCTGGGCATCCTCGTCACCGAGAAGCTCAAGGAGCACTTCCCGGAGGTCGTCAGCCTCACCTACACGGCCGACGTCGAGGAGAAGCTCGACCAGGTCGCCGAGGGCAAGGCCGCCTGGGCGCACGTCGTGCGCGAGTTCTACGACCCGTTCGTGAAGGCCCTCGAGGCCGCCGCGACCGAGATGAAGGCCTCGCGCATCGAGCCGAAGATGTCGGACGAGAAGTGCCCGCTCTGCGCGGCGCCGATGCTGATCCGCGAGAGCCGCTTCGGCAAGTACCTGTCCTGCTCGACCTTCCCGAAGTGCAAGGGCAAGATCCAGCTGACGCCGGAGGGGCAGAAGGTCGTCCTCGAGACGACCGGCGAGAACTGCGACCTCTGCGGCAAGCCGATGGTGATCCGCACCGGGCGCAAGGGGCGCTTCATGGCCTGCTCCGGCTACCCGGAATGCAAGAACACCTTCTCGCTCGACGCCGACGGCAAGAAGATCGAGGGCTCGCGCCCGCTGCAGACCAAGCGCCCGTGCAACAAGTGCGGCAAGCACATGTGGCTGAGGATGGGCAAGCGCGGCTTCTTCCTGACCTGCCCCGGCTACCCGAAGTGCCGCAACCTCAAGCCCGTCTCCAAGGAGGAGGGCGAGAAACTGAAGACCGAGGGCGAGGCCCTGCGCGCCGAGCTGATCGCCTCGCGCAAGGCGGCCGAGGGCGCGGCGCCCCCGCCGCCCGCGGCCTCCTGACGCGGACGGGGAAGGGGCGATGCGCCTCGAGATCGAGCGCTTCCTGACGCGCCTGCGCGCGTCGCGCGGAGCCTCGCCGCACACCCTGCGCGCCTACCGCGCGGACCTCGAGGCCTTCGCGGCGGCGGCCTCCGGCGTCGAGCCGCGCGACCTGGACCGCACGCACGTGCGCGCGTACCTGGCGGGCCTCCAGTCCGGCTCCCTGTCGCGCGCGACGGTCCTGCGGCGGGCCTCGGCCTTGCGCTCGTTCGTGCGCTTCCTGCGCGCGGAGGGCCTGCTCGCGCGCGACCCGTTTTTGGGCGTGCCTCTGCCGAAGCGCGTGCGGCCGCTGCCGAAGTTCCTGACCGAGGCCGAGATGGAGCAGGTCCTCTCGGTCCCGGCGGACGCCGACTCCGCGTCGCGCCGCGACCGCGCGCTCGTCGAACTGCTCTATTCGGCCGGCCTGCGCCGGGCCGAGCTCGCGGCGCTCAACGTCGGCGACCTGGACCTGCTGTCGGGCACGGCCCGCGTCTTCGGCAAGGGCTCGAAGGAGCGCATCGTCCCGGTCGGCGAGGCCGCGCTCGAGCTCCTGCGGGAATGGCTGCGCGCGCGCGGCGGGGCCGGCGACGGCGAGCCGCTGTTCGTCAACGAGCGCGGCGGGCGGCTGTCGGCCGACGGGGTCGCCTTCCTGGTCCGGCGCTGGGTCCGGCGCGCGGCGCTGATGAAGAACGTGACGCCGCACGTGTTCCGCCACAGCTTCGCGACGCATCTCCTGAACCGCGGCTGCGACATCCGCCACGTGCAGGAGATGCTCGGCCACGCGAGCCTGCAGACGACGCAGTTTTACACGCACGTCTCCCTCCAGCGCCTGCGCGAGGTCTACAAGGACGCGCATCCGAGGAGCCGGACTTGAAGGACAGGATCGATCTGCTGATGGAGGAGACCGGCTGCGAGCGCGGCGAGGCCGAGCTCGCGCTCGAGATGTGCGGCTACGACTTCGAGGAGGCCGTGCGCCAGCTGCCGCGGCTCCTGCGCGACATCTGCGCGCTGAAGGGGAAGTTCGTCCTCCCCGCGAGCGGCCGTCACGGGCTCCTGCTGGTCGTCTTGAACCTGAAGACGCGCACGGTCCTGCGCTGCCGCGCGGTGCTCTCCTACGACCCGGCGGTCTGCTCGATCGGCCTGGGCGAGGACTGGTTCGCCTTCGAGAAGCACCTGTACGGCTGCCGCCTCTGGGACGGGAGCCTGCCGGCCGAGAGCCTGGAGGCCGAGCAGGCGCTGGCCGCGCACTTCCGCGAGGCGCCGCCGGAGCACTTCGAGCGCCTGCGCGCGTCCGGCGCCCAGGCCTCGGACGACGCGCCGGCCCAGGCCCTGCGCGCGCACTTCGGCGACCCCGGTTTGAGCCTGCGGCTGAAAAAGGATATCCTCGACCTCGGCCAGTTCCAGTCCCTGCGGCCGGCGGCGGCGCCGGCCGCGCGGCGCGAGAAGCAGGCCCGTACGCCGCCGCCGGAGGACCTGCTGGTCCTGAAGATCGCGCTCGAGGAGGACCCGGAGGGCGTCCCGGCCTCCGAGCTTCACGCGGGAGACCTGGTCTCGGCCCGGATCGTCGACGCGCGCGACATCGCGCGCTACCTGGCCCGCCTGTTCGGCGGCCTGACCGACGCGGGGCCGATGCCGATCGAGGCGCCGGTCGAGGCGATCGAGTCGGCGGGCGGAGACGTGCTGGTCCGCGCGCGCTTCGCGGTCGGCGTCGCGGGAGACGGGGTCGTGCCGGCGGACCGGCGTCTGCGCGCGTCGCGCGGGGCCGCGCACGGGCGCGGCGACGGGTCGTGGTGGAAGCGCTTTTTCAAAGGCTGAGGGGGGAAACGTGCCGGCACTCGTGGTCGTGGGCGCCCAGTGGGGCGACGAAGGGAAGGGGAAGATCGTCCATTTTCTGGGCCGCGGCGCCGACTGGGTCGTCCGCTACCAGGGCGGCGACAACGCCGGCCACACGGTCGTCTTCGACGGCCAGAAGTACGCGCTGCACCTGATCCCGTCGGGCATCCTTCAGCCCGGCGTCAAGAACGTCGTCGGCGACGGCGTCGTCGTCAACCCGCTCGCCTTCGAGGGCGAGGTGCGCATGCTCGAGCGCCGCGGCATCAAGGTCCGCGGCCGCCTCTTCCTGAGCCTGTCCGCGCACGTGATCCTGCCCACGCACGTCTACCTCGACACTCTGCGCGAGGAGGGCGGGCGCGGGATCGGCACGACGAAAAAGGGGATCGGCCCCTGCTACGAGGACAAGGTCGCGCGCATCGGCATCCGCGTCGCCGACTACCTGGACGCGTCCTCGTTCCGGAAGCTGGTCCGGCAGAGCCTGAAAGTCCGCGCGGCCGAGCTCACGAAGGTCAAGCCTCTCAAGAAAATCGAGGCCGAGGTCTTCGCCGGCTACGAGGCGCGGCGGCGCTTCCTCGCCCGCTTCGCGGCCGACACCGGCCTCCTGCTCGACGCCGCGCGGCGCAAAGGCGCGCGGATCCTGCTCGAGAGCGCGCAGGGCTCGATGCTCGACCTCGACCACGGCACCTACCCGTTCGTCACCTCGTCGAATCCGGTCGCCGGCGGCGCCTGCGTCGGCGCGGGCGTGGGTCCCACGACGATCGGCGCGGTCAACGGCGTCACGAAGGCCTACACGACGCGCGTGGGCCTGGGCCCCTTCCCGACCGAGGTCGAGGGCCACCTCGCCCGCTACATCCGCGAGGTCGGCAAGGAATACGGGGTGACGACCGGGCGTCCGCGCCGCATCGGGTGGCTCGACCTGCCGCAGCTGCGGGCCGCGATCCGCATGAACGGCCTGACCTCGTTGACGATGACGAAGCTCGACACGCTGTCGGGCGTCCATCCGATCAAGGTCTGCGTCGGCTACCGCCTGCGCGGCAAGAAGATCGCCGAATTCCCGATCGCGCGCCGCGACCAGCTCGACGTCCTGCCGGTCTACGAGAGCTTCGCCGGCTTCTCCGGCGACCTGAAGGACGCGCGCAAGTTCTCCGACCTGCCGCTGGGCGCGCGCGAGTACGTGCTGGCCGTCGAGCGCAAGCTGGGCGTGCCGATCCTCATCGTGTCCGTCGGGCAGAGCCGCGAGCAGACGATCGTGCGGGACGCGAAGGCGCTCTGGGGCTGACGGCCGGCGCGGCGTTCTGCGGGATCTCCTCGAACAGCTCCGTCAGGCGCGCGCGCAGCTTCGCCTCGTCGTCGGCGCCGAGGTAGCTCTTCAGGCGCGCCTCGTCCTCGTCGCGCTCGACGACCCGGCCGCCGACGCGGACGTAGCGCAGGACGTCCTGCCCGACATATTCGTTCTTCTTGAACAGAGTCAGCTTCAGCGCGTTGTCGCCGGCGTCGAACTTCCCATTGACGGGGACCACGCCGAGGAGCAGAAGGTAGCCCCTGCGGATGACCAGCGGCACGCCCGTCGCGACCGGGTTGACCATGTCCGGGTTGCGGTCGGCCAGGAACGACCTGTCCGGGGCGAAGAACGCGTAGTTCTTGAAGCGGTAGGCCGGGCCGTAGCGATGGAACGACGGATCCAGGATGTAGACGTGGTCGGGCTGGGAGAGGTCGGTGATCAGGATGATGAAGTGCTGGCTGGTCCCGGCGGGGAAATAGCCGGACTCCGACGTGCGGATCACCTCGGCCGCGTAGCCCTTGCCGAGGATCTTCCTGATCCTCGGCAAGGTGTAGGCGGCCAACTCGCCGCAGATGCCGTAGCGGTCCTGGTCGAGGGTGACGTTCCCCGCGGCGTCGTAGGTGCGGATGTTGCGGATGGTCCAGGTCCTCTTGGCCGGGTCGATCGCGATCCGGATGTCCGGCGCGAGGATGGGGATCAGGGCCGAGTAGCGCAGGGGGGCGATGATCTTCTTGATCTCGGCCGCCGCCGGGGCGCTCGGGTCGACCTCGGCCCAGCCCAGGTCGTCGGCGAGGTTCTCCTGCGCCCACTGCCAGGCGTTCCAGCCGGCCAGGGCCGCGAGCGCGAGGGCCAGGAGCGCGGACCCCAGACGCCAGCGGAAGGCGCTCCTCTTGAGACGGAGGAGGGAGTCCTCGAACTCCGCGCGCGGGATCTTCTGGTTCATGGGCGGGACGTCCGCGGATTATATCATGGCGCGCGGCGGCCGATTGTGCTATAACCCCTGTCGCGTGGGACCGAAGAGCGGCCGTGCGGACTTTTTTTGCGCCCCGTCGAGCGGGGACTCCCTGGGTCTTGACAAATCAAGGGGGTCTGCTATACTCGACGTGTCGGACGTTGGAGCGACAAACCGGCAAACCGATCGCGAGGTCGGGGCGCAAAGCGAAGGGCCTCGGGAGGCCGAGGTCGCCTGGCTACCGAAACCAAAACCGATGAGCGATCCGAACGGATTTCGCCCGGCCTCAACCTGCCATGTACGGGATAGAGGGGTTACATGGTCGGTGGGGCCGGGCCTGTTTTTGGCCTTCGCGCTGCTGGGCCTGACGGTCGCCCGCGCGCGCGCCGAAACGCCGGTCGGCCTGGGCGCCCAGGGCGTCGACCCGATGGCGGCAGTGGACAACCGCCAGGGCCTGGACGTGCGCGACGCGCTGGGCCGGCCGGTGACCGCGGGCGCCGTCCTGCGCGACTTGAAGCGCGCCGAGGCGGCGCGCACGGCCCAGAACGCCTATGCGAGCGCCCTGCCGCAGGCCCGCCGGATCCTGCCGGCCCTGGACCTAGCCCCGGGCTTCGGCGCCTGCGTAGTGCGCCTGCTTGAGGCCCTGCCGCGGGCGACGCAGTGGGTCTCCCTGCCGCCGCCGGGCCCCAAGGTCCTCCTCCTGCTCGTGGCCGTCCTGGGCGCCGTCTTGGTCCAGGGCGCCGCTCTCCTGCCGCGCGACCGCCCGCTCTCTTGGCGTCTCGGCCGCTGTTGTCCTGAAGTCCTCCGCTGTTAAACTCCCGCCAACCCCCCTTTTTCGCCTTCGGCGAAAAAGGGCCTGAGACACAACGTCCTCGTCATAGGCGTCAGCGTCTCCCCGCCGCGTCGTTCGGCCCGGCTCCGGTTCATCTTCCCGTAACCCGGCCGCCTCAGGATCACCGCAAAATAAGGGTTCCAATGCCCATGTCCGGGTGGGGTGCGTCCGTCTTTCACGCGCGCGCGCGATATAGAACGCTGATCCTGTCGGCGTTCTGCATGGCCTGCGCCGTCCCCCTGCGCGCCCAGGCGGCGCCCGCCGTGGACGCGTCCACCGTCGCCCCGGCCGAGCCGGCCTCCGTGGCCGAGGGGCACGACCTCGTCATCCGCCGTGACCGCGGCGCTAAGGCGCGCCTGCTGGCTCTGGCCGCGCAGGAGACCGATCCCAGCGCCAAGGCCAAGCTGATCTATCTGCTGGGCAACCTGCCGGTCAAGGACTTGGCGCCCGCCGACTTCGACGCAGCCTTGGCCGACCCCGACCCCGGCGTGCGCTTGGCGGCTCTTCTGGGCCTGGGGCGGATCCCCGGGACGGCGGCCGAGTCCCGGCTCGTGAAGGCCTTGTCCGACCCGAACCCTGGCGTGCGTCAGGGCGCCGCCTTTTGGCTCGGCCAGGCGGCCCATGCGGGTGCGGCGGCCGACCTGGGGCGGGCTCTGACGCAGGACCGGAACTCCGACGTCCGACTGGCCGCCGCCGAGGCGCTGTCTCGTTTGGGGACGACCGCCGCGCGCCGCGAACTGCGCCGGGGCGCCAACGACCCCGACCCGCGGGTGAGGCGATGGGCGAAATGAGCGAGCGCTCCGCGTCGTCCTTCTCCCGCCGGGCCGCCAAAGCGGCCGCGGCCGCGCTCCTGCTGGCCGCGGCGGGGCTGCTCCTGCGCTCGCGGCCGGCCGAGGCCACGCCCTCGACCGTGGACCTCAGCGTGAACTCCTCGTACGCGAACGCGCGCCAGGTCTTCAAGAACGATTGGGGCTATTGGGTCTTCTACAACGGCGGCGTCAATCCGACGGACTTCTCCTACGCGTTCAGCCCGGACGGCGTCACCTGGACGCCGGAGGGGACCGTCTTCCATACGACGACGAACAACACGTTCAACGAGACCTCGGTCTGGTATGTGGCCGGAACCTCGACGGCCTACTCCGCCGCCGGCTCGGCGGCCGCCGATACCAACGGCCGCAATATCGATCCCATCTGGATCAACAAAGGCACCGTCAACGCGGACGGCACCATCAGTTGGGGCAACGAGGTCAAATACACGTACGGCGCCGCGGTGGCGGGCCGCAACGGCGACATCTACACCCAGCAGCCCTGCGGCGTCGCTTATTCCAATCCCTCGGGCGGCACTCCGACCCTGTTTGTCGGCACCGAGGGCAAGCAGGCGGGCCGCAACACCTGGGGCGCGATCGGCATGTCGCTGAACGCCGGCAGCCTCGCCTACGGCAACGCGGCCAGCCCGGGCCGCGGCGCGAACACCGCCGGCTACGTCCACTTGTCGATGGTGCCGGTCGAGAACTCGGGCACCTCCGCGCAGGCCCTTCTGCTGTTCTACGCGAGCGGCTCATTCTACACCTACCGCTACAACACGTCGAACAACTCGATGAACACGGAGCAGAACCCTCTCAGCACGACGATCGCCAACAACTACAACGCGGCCGCGACGATGATCGACAACCCCGACAGCCCCGGCGAGGTGCATATCGCCTACATCGACGCCAACGGCAACCTCAACTACAAGCGGCGCGCCTCGGGCGGGACCTACGCCGGCCCGTACACGCTGACCAGCGCGGGGACGGACGGCACCGCGTCGGCCACTCCCGTCGAGAACCCGTCGATCGGCCTGGTCAAGCTCGGCGCGGCCTACGAGGTCTACATCGTCTACCAGTCCACCGCGGGGACGCTCAGCTACTTCGTCGGCCCCTCGACGGCGACGTCGGCCGCGAACTTCACGCAGGTGCGCGACTGGGAGGTGGATACGCTCGGCTCCGTGCAGTGGCCGCAGACGCCGCAGACGATGACGGTCTCTCCGGACCCGCTCGGCGTCGCCTACACCGACGCCAGCGGCAACGTCTCCTTCGACACGATCATCACCTCCACGTACCCGGCGCCGACGATCACCAGCGCCTACCTTCAGAATCCGAACTTCTACCTGACCTCCTCGACGTTCACGCTGGTGGTCAACGGCACCGGCTTCCTTAATTTCGGCGGGACCAAGTACACGCACGGCGCGATCCTGCAGGGCGGCGCGTCGCAGTCGGGCGTCTCGGTCACCTCGACCACTTACGTCAGCAGCACCCAGATCCTCATCTACGGGACCCTCGTGTCGCCGTCCGGCAGCTACGACGTGCGCGTGACCAACAGCGACTCCCAGTACGCGGTGCTGAGCTCGACCTTCAGCGTCCCGCCGCCGACCCTGACCGGGCTATGGGACCAGGACGGCGGTCTCGTGTCCGGCGGCATCGAGCCGGTGATCCCGGAGGGCGTGGCGCGCAGCCGCCAGCTGACTTTGGTCGGCACGAACTTCGAGCATTGGTCGACCGACTCGGCCTCGGTCACCGTTTCGGGAACCGGCATCTCGGTGACTTCGACGTCGTACGTGAGCCCGACGCGGTTCGTCGCGTACCTGAACGTTTCGACGGCGGCGGCGGCGGGCACGTACGGCGTCACCGTGGTCAACGCCGACAACCAAGCCTCGGGCATGGTCTCGTCGACTTTCACGGTGACCGCGCCCAGCGCGACCCTGCAGTGGCCTCTCCCCGGACTCGGGACCATCCTCAACAACGGGGTCTACTACTCGTCGGGCGTCGACGTGATCTCGGGGCAGGCCTCCTTCACGCCGAACTCTGGGCAGACGAGTCTTCTGACGTCGCAGGTCCGCATCAGCTCGGCGGACGGCACCGTGTGGAACGGCGCCGGCTTCGTCAACGCGGCCTTCGGCTTCCCGTTCCCCGCGTCGGAGAACCAGTGGCAGAACGCGAGCGCGGCGTCGCCGTGGCAGTATGCGGGCTGGCCCAACAACGCTACCGATCAGCAGGACAACGCGACGTACTCGATCTCGACCCGCGCGCTCACCGGGGACCAGGGGTGGTCCGTCCCCTATTCTTCGTTCACGTTCCGCATCGACCGCTCTCCTCCGACCGCGGGCGTCGCCTCTCCGGTGACTGGCGGAGCCGTCAACAGCATCCCGATCGTCCTCCTGTCCGCCTCCGACTACGGCATCGGCGTCTCCACCATCGAGGTCAACATCCAGGACGTCAACGACCACGCCTGGAACGGCACCGCTTGGAACGCGACCGCGGGCGCGCAGTGGCTGCCGGTCGGGCAGTTCGCGACGCCGGGAAATCCCGAGTCGGCGGCGCTTCCCAGCGGGCCCTACCTTCTGCCGACCTGGACGGACGGCACGACGTATTACTTCCAGCTGCGCTCGACCGACGGCCTCGGCCAGTTCGCGACGACGGCACGCTACCCCGTGATCTACGACGTGACCGCCCCGACGGTGACCGTGACGGCGCCGACGATGAGCGTCAGTTCGGCGACGCCGAATTGGGTCAACTCGGTCACCGCGATCGCCGGAACCGTCTCCGACAACGTCACGGACACCCACGACCCCCGCAAGCTGTACGTTCAGATCGCGGACCTGAGCGGCACGTTCCTGGAACCGGACCTCGTGACGACGACGAACACCGCAGCGTCGGCCACGAACGGCTATTGGTTCATCCCGCTCGATAACGGCGCCAATAATTCCTGGTCGTTGAATCTTGCGGGTGCCCCGTTCGTCCTCGGTGACGAGTACCGCGTCGCCGTCTACGTCTGCGACGGGGCCGGCAACTGCACGGGCGGCGACGGACAAAACATCTCGGTCGGCGATTACGACGGCAGCGCGACCGACCCGCCGCCGGCCTTCATCGGGTTCTTCAAGTTCGACGGCAACCCGCCGCGCTCCGGCCGCATCTTCCCGACCGACAGCGCGCGCCCGAACGCCTTCGGCGGGCCCTACTCGGGCAGCCCGGTGACATCCCTCGACACGCTCTACGGCACGGCGGTCGACGGCGTCGGCGAGTCGGGCGTCCAGCGCGAGGAATACCAGCTCTACGACTCCAGCACCAACGCCTACTGGTTCTCGACCAGCCTGGCTCCGGAGAGTTCCGCCTACGGGCATTCGCTTCCGGGCTTCTACTCTCTGAACGTCGGCCAGCAGGCTCCGTGGAACGTCGCCGGCACGACCACGACGCCGGCCTGGCAGGTCTGGGAAGCGACCGGCATCCCCTGGACCTCGTACGTCCCCTCGATCGAAGGAAACTATTTCGCGTTCTATTCGCGTGCGGTGGACTTCGCGAACAACTTCGAGGTGTCGCCTTCCTCGGTCGGCTTCATCTTCGACGAGTCCTCGCCGACGACGGGCGTCTCATACCCCTCCGCCCTGACGTACTCCCAGCAGCTGACGACGATCTCGGGCACGTCGCTGGATCAGCCCGCGAGCAACGCCGGCCTCTTCGACCTGCATGTCGGCATCCAGCGCCTCTCGGACGGCCAATGGTGGACGCCCGGCGCGGGCGGCAGCTGGAACGCGACGCGCAACGACTTTGCCCAGCCGATGGCCGTGGGCGTCAGTACGTGGTCGTTCTCGCTCCCGCTGGCTTTCTGGACCAGCATCGGCCAAGCCGATCACTTCTCTCTTTACGCCTGGGCTCGCGACAACGTCCAGCCCGAGACCTTCTCCTCGACGCCGTCGGTCACGAACGTCGAGTCCTCGACGACGCTGAAGCTCGCCTTCAACTACGAGGTCGTTCCTCCGTCGTCGACGATCTCGTCGCCGGTCGACCAGGTCTGGTACTCGAGCACGTCGCCGTCGGACCTGCCCCAGGTCGCCGGCACCGCCAACGATAACCCGGCGGTCAACGACGCCGGCGTGGCCTCGATGCAGGTCGAGATCCGCGACGAGAACACCTGCCCGTCCTGCCAGTACTGGAACGAGACGACGAAATCCTGGCAGGGGACGTCGGTGTTCAACACGGTCGGCTTCATCAATCCGAACTGGAATTTCCCGATGACGAACCTGACGCCGAACCTGACGAGCGGACACGTGTATCGCGTCCGCTCGAAGGCGCGCGACGCGTCGGTCGACGTCAACGGCCTGCCCAACGGCACCTACGAGAGCCCGCCGGACATCGTCCAATCCCAGCAGCAGACGCCGACGCCCTACATCGACACGCACTTTTTCTTCTGGGACACGACGCCGCCGACCTCGATCTCGACCTTCCCGGCCAACGGGGCGACCGTCAACGCCGTGCCCGACGTCGCCGGCACCGTGACGGACGGGCCGGGGAGCTTCAACGCGGGCATCGGCACCACCTACGTCGCGATCTGCCAGGACAGCGCCGGGAGCATCGACTACACCCACTGCTTGACCGCGGTCAGCGGCGGGTCGTGGCTGGCGGGTCCGACGTGGTTCCAGGCCTCGCCGGGGCCGGACTGGAGCCTGAACCTCCCGTCGGTGCCGTGGTCCACGAATTCGTTCTACCACGTGATCGTGCGCTCGACCGACTCGGTCAACAACATGGAGGTCCCTCTCGCCGCCGCGACGAACAGCTCGGACCACGTCCGATTCCAGTACACCGGCGGCGCGACCTCGGGCCACATCAATTCGCCGTCGCCGACGGACACGACCTTTCCTTTCTATACGCCGATCGCGCTGACGACGCTGTCGGGGACCGCGCAGGGCAACTCCGGCGTCCAGATCCAGCTCGAGGACACGGACGACGCGTTGTACTACGACGGCACGAACTGGGTCGCCGTCAGTACGTGGGTCCCGAATTTGCCGTCGGCGATCGTGACCGGCAATTGGAGCTACACGTTCGGCGGGACCTGGGAGACGAACCACAATATCACCGCGAACCTGCGCGTCTGCAACGCCCTCGGGACGAGTTGCAGCGCGACCCTCGACACGGAGAACTTCGTGATGGACTCCTCGGCGCCGACGATCACGGTCGGCTGGCCGCCGAGCCCGTACGCGAACGCCGCCGAGGTGAGAACGGCGTCCGGCACCGTCGTCGACCCGACGGCGCCGGGACAGTCGACCAGCCTGAACACGGGGAGCGTGCATTTCCGCATCGTGCGCCTGAAGGACAACGACGAGTGGTCGGTGCCGCTGTCCACCTTCGTGGCGCCCCCCGGCACGGACCTGACCGCGACGCCGCTGGGCGGCGGGCTCTTCGACTACACGACGACGTACATGTCCTCGAACCTGATGTTCGAGGACGGCTACCAGTACCAGGTCAAGCTCTACGCGGCGGACAAGGCGACCAACGCCGGCAGTCTCGCGGGGTCTCCGTTCCGCTACGACGTGTCCTATCCGACCGCGACGATGACGGTCCCGGTGCAGGGCCAGTACCTCAATTCGCTGGCGACGATCGCGGGCACGATGGCCGACACACCGCCGAACCTCTCCGACAGCAACCAGGCGGCGTCGGGCGTCGCGCAGGTCCAGGTCCTCGTCCAGAACCTGACGCCGGGCTCGCCGTCGCGCAACAACTACTACGACGAGACGACGCACGGCTTCAACGACTTCTCGCCGCACTGGATCAACGCGACGACGTACGCGTCGACGTTCACCTACACGGACGCGAACCTGGACGCGGCGCTGGTCAGCGGCTCGTACTCGATCGCGGTCCGCGCGATCGACGCGGCGGGCAACGTCCAGTACGACTTCTCGACGCCGGGCTCCTCGTTCACGGTCCGGATGGACAAGGACGCTCCGACGATCGCGCTGACCCAGCCGAGCCTGCCGGCCTACACGCCCGCCGCCGCGGCCGCGGCCGGCGTCCAGGGCACGGCTGCCGACCCCGTGGTCGGCGGGGTCGCCTCCGGCCTGCTGACCGGCGGCATCGACGTCCAGCTGTGGTATCTGCAGGCGGGGACCAGCTACTACTGGACCGGCTCGACCTTCACGGCGACGATCACGACGGAGCCGGCCAACGGGACCACGTGGAACCTGACTTCGCCGCCGACCGCGATCCAGTACGCGTGGCCGGGCGACATGACCTTCTACGCGCGCGCCCGCGCGCACGACGCCTCGGTGCTGGCCGACGGCACGGTGTCGCCGTCCACCGGCAACGTCAGCGGCTGGACCCCGGTCACCTCCTTCATCGTGGACGGCACGCCGCCGGTCTCGACGATGACGGGCATCACCGACGGCTCCTTCATCCCGTCGCTGTCGTCCCTGGCCGGCACCGCGAACGGGGTGCTGTCGGGCCTGCAGGACGTCCAGGTGCGCATCACGACGAACCCGGCCACGGGTCCCGACTGGAACGGCTCCGCCTACACCTTCGCGGGCGTGCCGATCTGGAACTCGGCCACGGCGCCGCTGACGAACTGGACCTACTCGTCCTTGTCAGGAGCCTTCGTCGACGGCCAGAAGTACTATCTGTACTCGCGCGCGATCGACAACGCCGGCAACATGCAGACGACGCCGACCGCCTACGCGGTCACGATCGACGCGACCAAGCCCCTGATCGGAATCTCCTTCCCGAACGGCGCGGGCAATCCGCCGTATTCGAACAACGTCGAGTCGGTGCGCCCGAGCACCTACGTCGCCGGGACCGTGTCGGACCCGGGCGCGCTCGCCTCGGGCCCGGCGCAGGTGTGGCTGGCGATCTCCTCGGGCACGCCGGGCGCGGCCGGGAACTCCTGGTGGAGCGACGCGACGCGGTCCTTCAGCCTGGGCGCCCAGCCGCTGGGCGCGCCGGTCTACTCGACGCAGGTCTACCTGTCCGGGAACTCCTGGCAGTACGCGCCCTCTCAGCTCGGTCCGGCCCTCGTCGACGGCGTCAACTACTACGTCTACGCGTATGCGGTGGACGTCGCGGGCAACTCGACGAGCGGATCTCCGGCCCTGCAGAACTTCCTTTATGACGTGTCCCGCCCGACCTCGACCGTCTCCGTCCCGCTGAATGGGGGGAACTACAACGCGTCGCTGACCCAGCTGTCCGGCGCCGCGGTCGAGACCGGCTCCAACCCTTCGGGCGTCTACAAGGTGTACGTCGCCGTCCAGCACACGGCGGGCGGCCTGGCGCCGCTGGCCTGGTGGAACTGGAGCACGCAGGCCTTCGACCCGTCGCTGGGCGCGACCCCCGCCTTCCCGGGACTGGGCTGGGCCCAGGTCGCCAGCACGACCGTCTCGGGCCTGACGACCCTGGCCTGGTCCACGGCGGTCCCGGCCGGCATGCTCGAGTCGAGCGCGACCTACGTCGTCGCGCCGATGGCCGAGGACCAGGCGACGAACCAGCAGGCCAACCCGACGCAGGCCGGCGCCGGCGCCACCTTCCGCTACGACACGCAGGCGCCGACCGCGACGATCACGACCCCGAGCCTGGCCGTCCAGTACTACAACGCGTCCACGCTGGGGCAGATGACCGGGGCGGCCGACGACCAACTCTACGGCGCGTCGGGACTCGCCTCGGTCCAGATCCTGCTCAAGCTCGAGACCTCGGGCGCGTACTGGAACGGCGGGACCTCCGGCACCAGCGCCGACTGGGACGGCACGGGCACCGGCTACACGCAGTGGCGGACCGTGACGGGCCTGTCGAGCTGGACCCAGGCCTACCCGCCGACCTCCACGATGGAGTCGCGGCGCCTGCGCCTGTGGGTGCGCGCCACCGACAACGCCGGCAACACGAGCGCGACGCCGACGCAGACCCAGCTCACCAACAATCAGAACGCGGACGGCAGCGCGGCCCTCGACTTCTACTACGACACCCTCCCGCCGCTGTCGTCCGTCACCTATCCGCCGACGGCGTCGAACTTCGCTCCGACGACGATCTCCGGCACGGCCGCCGACCAGGACGCGATCCTGGAGCCCAGCGGCCTGAAGACCGTCTACCTGCGCCTGCTGAAGTCGGACGGCACCTACTGGAACCTGTTCACGCCGGGGTGGACGGGGACCGGGCTTTTCGACAACACCGGCGTCTCCGGCAGCCTGAACCCGTGGAGCTACTCGTTCCCCGGCGGCACGTTCCAGGACGGCTACAAATACACCGTCAACTCGTCGGCCATCGACTTCGCTCTCAACCAGGAGAACGCCTACTCGACCTACACCTTCGTCGTGGACCTGACGACGCCGACGAGCGCGGTCTCCTGGCCGTCGGACGGCGCCTACGTCAGCTCGGCGACCGTCGTCGTCGCCGGTTCGGCCGACGACCTGTTCTGCGATTTCCACGGCGCGCAGTGCGTGCCCGGCCAGCGCTCGTTCGAGTCCGGCATCCTGCCCTCGAGCGTCACGGTCGCGATCGCCGACATCTCCGTCTCGACGAATTGGTGGGACGGCTCGGCGTTCGCGTCCGCCTCGCCGGTCTGGTTCGCGGGCTCCTTCGCCGGGCCGGCGTCGAGCGGCACGTGGACCTGGACCGCGCCGACGCTGACGACGAACCATTTCTACAAGGTCGTCTCGCGCGTCGCGGACGCGGCCGGGAACCTCCAAAACGTCGTCAGCACGAACTCCTTCGTCTACGACACGACGCCCCCGGTCTCGCTGGCGACGGCGCCGACCGGGACGATCAGCGGAATTTCCGCGATCTACGGCACGGCCAGCGACGCGGCGCCGGGAAAGCTGTCCGTCGTGCGCCTGTCGATCCAGGAGACGGGCGGCACGGGCGCGGCGCACATCAACGACTACTGGAACGGGAGCGCCTGGCAGGCGAGCCTCGTCGAGCTGTCGTCGGGCGTGGTCGGTCCGCTGATCTCGGGCACGACGTACGCGTGGACGATGGACGCGTCGGCGGTCGCCTGGGACGACCAGTCGAACTACGCGGTCCGCGCCCGCGCGGTCGACGCGGCGGGCAACGTCGAGGCCGCCCACGGCACCGACGACATCACCTTCAGCCTGCAGACTCCGCCCGCGTCGGTGACGCTGACCCAGCCGCCGGGGCCGGACGGCCAGCAGTACGGCCCGAACAGCGCGGTGCCCGTCACCGCGATCACCGGGACGGCGCTGAACGCCCGGCCCGTCGACGGCATCCAGCTGGTCCTCCAGCGGCTGACGTCCCCGACCAGCTACTGGTACGACCCGACGGCCTCCTGGACCAACGTCTCGACGACCTACACGCCGGTCAACGTCTCGGGCGGCAACTGGAGCCAGTCGCTGAACTCGCCGTATGTCGTCGACAACGCGTCCTACAGCCTGACGGTGACGCCGTACAACACCGCGGACATCGCGGGCACGCCCGTCACGCGCGTCTACTACTTCGACAAGACGGTCCCGCTGGCCGCGATCACCGGCCCGGCGGCGGCGCCCTGCGCCGGCGCCGACGCCTGCTTGAAGAGCCTGTCGACGATCGCCGGCACGGCGACGGATCCGGGCAGCGTCGCGCCGACCTCGATCCTCTACTCCGGCCTTAAGTACCGCCTGAAGGACAACGTCAGCGGCCAGTACTGGAACGGGACGGCCTTCCAGGCGGCCGCGGCGGACCTGACGACCGATCCCGGGGCCTTCAACCAGGTCGGCGCGACCTACAACTGGAGCACGTCGACGCTCGCGGGCGCGTCCCTCCAGGACGGCGCCGACTACACGATCCTCGCGCACGCGGCCGACGAGGCGGGCAACGACCAGCTCGCCGAGGCGTCGATGGCGAAGTTCACGTTCGTCTACGACACGACGCCGCCGACCGGCTTCATGGTCCAGCCGAGCTCGGGCGAGGTCTACCTGAACCTGAGCACGATCTCGGGCACCTCGTCGGACCCGGGCGGGACCTACGCGAACAACAAGAAGTCGGACGTGAAGACCGTCTTCCTGCAGATCTACGACCCGAAGAACGACATCTGCTGGAACGAGTCCTCGTCGCAGTTCAACGCCCCTTGCCCGCACTTCTTCGACACCGCCTCCTCGGCGCCGTGGACGTACTCGAACGCGGCGCTGACGCCCCTGCTCGCCTCCGGCCGGGCCTACACGATCACGGCCGAGGCCGTCGACAACGCGGGCAACGTCCAGTCCGTCTTCGGCGTGCCGACGTCGAGCCGCACGCTCTACGTCGACAAGAACCCGCCGCTCGCGGCCTTCGCTCAGCCCGTCGACGGCGCCGCCTACCAGTCGGGCGCGCTCAACGGCGGCTCGGCCTTGAGCGGCACCGCGGCCGACCCCGAGGCCGCGCTCTATCCGGGCAACGACGCCCTGCAGGACGACCAGGCCGTGATCTGGTACCTGAGCGGCGGCACCAGCTATTACTACACCGGCGTCGTCGGCTCCAACGGCACGAAGTTCTCGTCGAACACGGTCGAATCCGCGTCCTGGCAGTCGCTGATCGGCACCGACACATGGAAGATGATCTTCAGCGGCGCGGACTGGGCGCCGGCGGTCTCCGGCACGGACACGCGGTACTACGCGAAGGTCCGCGCGACCGACAACGCGCGCGACGTCTCCGGCGCGATCGTCGGCAACACCGGCTCGACCTTCTCGCCGGGGACCAGCCTGGTCAGCTTCATCGTCGACGACACGCCGCCGCAGTCGGCGGTGACGACGCCGGCGCCCGGCTCCTTCATCCAGAGCCTGGGCGCGATCTCGGGCACGTCGAATTCGGACCTGTCCGGCGCCGCCACCTACTACTTCCGCGTCTGGTACGTCGTCGCGGGCAGCAGCTACTACTGGACCGGCTCGGGCTGGGGCCCGGCCAACGTGCAGACCCAGCTGCCGATCCAGGTGACGGGATCCACCGGCACCGTGGACTGGACCTACCCGGGGACTTTGCCCGGGCAGAGCGCGCCGACGATCACCCAGCCCGACAACACGACCTACGGCCTCGCGATCCAGGCCCAGGACAAGGCCGGCAACCTGGAGACTCCGACGACCGCGCAGGTCGTCCTCGACCGCGTCGGCCCGAGCATCGGCATCTCGACGCCGATGGCCGCGGCGCCGGACTACGGCGCCGCGCGGCCGCTGGCGACGCTCTCGGGCACGACCTTCGACCAGCCGGCCGGCACGCAGAAGGTCGAGCTGAACATCTCCGAGGTCTCCGACAGCACGATCCTGTACTGGGACGGCTCGGTCTGGAACACGAGCGGTCCGAACTGGGTCGTCGCGACGGGCACGAACCCGTGGACCTATCCCGCGCCGACCTGGATCGGCAACAAGCAGTACCACGTGCAGGCGCGCGCGACCGACAACGCCGGCAACCTCTCGCCGAGCGAGCCGATCATCGCCTTCGTCTACGACGTCAACGTCCCGTCGACGACGATCGCGGTTCCGAACACGCCGTACTATCCGCTCAGCTGGCAGGGCACCGCGCTCTCCGGCACGGCGGTGGACTGGCTGAACAACCCGACCGTCGAGGCCAAGTCGGGCCTGGCCGCCGTGCAGATCGCGATCACCGATCCCAGCGGCAACTACTGGAACGGCGCGGCCTTCCAGCCGGCGCCGGTCTGGCGCTACGCGTCCACGACGACGGCCGACCCGTCGTCCTGGCAGTACCCGCCGTCGAACCCGGCCGGCGACGTCCTGCCGACCTGGCAGGACGCGCAGAACTACACGGTGCGCTCGCGCGCGATCGACCAGACCGGCAATATCGAGTCGCCCGGGCAGAGCTACACGTTCACGTTCGACGCGCAGGCTCCGACGACGACGATCACCGATCCGATCTCCGGACAGTACGCGACCTTCTTCGCCTTGTCGTCCGGCACCTACGCGGCCGAGGCGGGGGGGTTGTCCCAGTTGCTGATCGCGGTCCAGGACAAGCTCGGCAACTGGTGGAACGGCAGCGCCTGGGGCGCGTTCAACAGCGCGACCTGCTGGCTTCCCGGGACGATCTACGCGTCGAGCTGGACCTATACCGACGCGGCGCTCAAGACCTTCATCAACGACCCGGTCACGAACACGGTGCCGAAGTCCTACACCTTCTACGCGCGCGGCATCGACACGGCCGGCAACGACAATCGCGGGCCCGCCCAGCCGTCCTCGGGCGGCAGCACGCTCTTCGTCGACTTCTTCCCGCCGACGGCCGGCTTCAGCCACCCGGCGAACGGCGCGACGCTGGCCGGCAACGTCGTCCCGATCACCGGGACCGCCAGCGACCAGGCTCTCGACACGCCGACCGGCGTCGGCATCCAAGGCGTCCAGCTGAAGGTCATCCAGATCGACTCGCTCAACAACCATAACTATTGGAACGGCTCGGCCTGGGTGGGCGGCGACCAAGGCTTCAACATCGGCACGACTTTGACCGGCGGCGCGCAGACGGTGATGACGTTCAACAACCTGGGCACCGCGATCGGCGAGGCGGCCTTCGCGGACGGCTACCGCTACCAAGTGGTCGCGCAGGCGCACGATCTGCTCAACCAGTTCGACCAGACCTACGCGACGACGACCTTCCTGGTGGACCTCTCGACGCCGTCGGTCGCCCTCGTGATCCCGAAGGTCTCCTACATCAGCACGAACACCTTCACGTTCTCCTCGGGCACCTTCCTGGATCCCGTCGTCGGCGGCAATCTCCCGTCGGGCGTCTCGAAGGTCTACGTGCAGGTCCAGGACCTCTCTCAGCCGCCGCACACCGTCTACCCGGCGACGTACTGGGACGAGACCAGCGGCTGGATCACCGACGGCACGGGCAAGGACGTCAGCACGGCGACCGTCTACCAGAGCACCTGGAGCTTCGCCTCCCTGCCGCCCGACTGGACGCGCGCGGACGCCGCGGGCGCCGACGGACGCGTCTACGCCCTGCGCGTCTACGCGCAGGACGCCGCCGGCAACACCGGCACGGTCAACCCGGACGTGACCGTCGCCTCGACGACGCTGGTCTTCGACGGCACGCCGCCGAGTTCGCAGGTGACGAGCCCAGCCAACGGCACCAGCTCGCAGAGCCTGGCCACGATCACCGGCACGGCGGCCGACGTGCTGGTCAACTCGTCCTCGTCCGACGTCAAGAGCGTCTTCGTCAGCGTGCAGGACAACCAGCCCGGCGACCCCTACTACGCCCACTACTGGGACGCCTCGCTGGGAGCCTGGAGCGCGGGCACGACCGTCGTCTGGAACCCGGCGTCGTACGTCCCGGCGACCGGCGTCTGGAGCATCGGCTTCCCGGGCATCGACGCGAATCTCGTCAACCTGTCGCACTACGTGATCCAGTCGAGCGCGACGGACAACGCGGGCAACGCGCAGTACCCGACGCCGGGCTACGCGCAGGTGCAGTTCGTGCCGCCGCCGTCGGTCGTCACGGTCGGCACGCCGCAGAGCCTGCAGTTCTACAACAACCTCGTCGGCTTCGGCGGTACGGCCAACGGCGTGACGACGCAGGTCAACCTCCAGCTCTCGCGCGCGGACACCGGCCAGTGCTGGAGCGGCAGCGTTTCGATCGGCTGGGTCGCCTGCACGAACGTCTCGACCGCGACGCAGGTCGTCTACCCGGCGGGCGGCAATTGGAGCTACCCGCAGGGCGGCACGGTCCTGCCGGACTGGGGGACGATCAACAACTCGTCGCCGACCGTCACGGTCTGGGGCACGAACTACGCGGGCATCAACGGCACCCAGGTCCCCGTCCAGTTCTTCATCGACCGCTCGTCGCCGACCTCGTCGGTCTCCTACCCGGTGGCCGGGACCTTCGTCTCCGCGCCGCCGACGCTGACCGGCGCGTCGAACGACCCGTATTACGGCACGACCGGCGCGGGCGTCAAGACCGTCAGCGTCCACCTGAAGCGCCTCGACCTCAACTACTACTGGGACGTCGTCACCAGCACCTGGGTCGCGGCCGCCGTGGCCAGCACCGCGACGTACGACTCGGTGGCGAAGACCTGGAGTTTCGCGTCGAGCACCCCGACGCTGACCTGGATGAACGGCCTGACCTACAGCCTCGACGTCTTCGGCGAGGACAAGGCCCAGGGCGGGACCTCCGGCAACGTCGAGACCCCGGCCGCGCCGATCACCTTCGGCTACGACGACAGCCGCCCGACGATCTACGTCTCGACGCCGCCGGCCGCGCCCCTGCGCCAGGGCCAGGCGACGCTCGCCGTCTGGACCGGCACCGCGGCGGTCACCGCGCCGGACTACCTGAGCAAGGTCCAGGTCCGCGTCTACCAGAACGGCTCGCCGAACCTCTACGCGAATCCGACCGGCGCGCTGGCCTTCAACCTGCCCGACAGCATTCCGGGCAACTCCGATCTCGCCTGGTTCGGCGCGACGACCTCGAACGGCTGGCTGAACTGGTCGGTCTCGAGCGGCGTCCCCTGGGTCGAGGGCAGCACGTACACGATCGTCGCGCGCTCGGTCAACGCCGCCGGCACCGTCTCGGTCCCGTACTCGAGCACGACGATCGTCTATGACGACCTGCCGCCGCAGTCGACCGTCGCCTCGCCGGCCAACGGCGCGTATGCGGCGGCGCCCCTGCCGACCCTCAGCGGCGCGACGTCCGATCAGCCGTCGGTCAATCCCGGGACCGTCATCGAGGCCGACGTCCGCCTGCGGCGCCTGTCGGACGGCCAGTACTGGAACGGCTTCAACGGCTGGACCTCGACCCCGTACGACATGGGCCTGGCCTTCGTCAGCGTCTACCCGTCGTCCTGGGCGGTCACGACCGGCGAGATGGCGACGATCCGCTCCTACCTGACCTCGGGGACCTCGTACTACGCGACGGTCTCGGCTCTCGACGACGCGGCCGGCGGGGGCAACCGCGAGGCGTGGGGCTCGCCGCAGAGCTCGACCTTCACGTACGACGCGACCGCGCCGCTGACGTCGGTTTCCGCGCCGCTCGACGGCTCCTTCGTCAACGCCTTGTCGGCGGTCGGCGGGACGGGCTTCGACAACGTTCTGGTCTCGACGGTCCAGATCAGCCTTCAGGACGCGACGACCGGCAAGTGCTACGAGACGCTCGGCGCGGCCTTCGACGGGGCCTGCCCGGGCTGGTTCGCGGCCGCCGGTTCGACGGCTTCCTGGAGCTACGCGATCCCGGGCTCGCCGTGGACGCAGGCCGATCAGTACGTGCTCTCCTCGAGCGCGACGGACCAGGCGGGCAACCTGCAGACGGCGGTCAGCTCGGCGGCGTTCACCTACGACGTGGCGGCGCCGACCGCGGCGGTCACGACCCCGGCGGCGGGCTTCTTGAACGTCACCCAGTCGTCGGTCACCGGAACGGAGATCGATTCGCCCGCGGGGATCCTGAGCGTCCAGCTCGCGCTCTCCTCGGCCGCCGGCGCCGGCGGCTGGTACAACGGGACGGACTTCTCGGGAGCGTCGGCGGTCCGCTTCGACACGAGCAGCTACGTCCTCACGACGCCGAACAAGTGGAGCTGGAACCTGCCCGCGAACACGACGGACGGCCAGAACTACCTGCTGCGCGTCTATTCGACGGACAAAGCCGGGAACTCGCGCTCCCAGGACTTCACGTTCCTGTACGACGCGACGCCGCCGGTCGCCTCGATCACGTTCCCGACCAACGGCGGGGCGCTGAGCGGCTCGGTCGTGACGATCAGCGGCGGCTCGAGCGACCCGGCCGGTCCCGGCGGCGGGGCGAGTTCGGTCTCGACGGTCACGGTCTCGATCCAGAGCCTGACCAGCGGCCAGTGCTACGTCGCGGGCGGCGGCTTCACGTCGCCGTGCCCGAACGACATCCCGGCCGCGGGCATCCCGGGCTCCTGGTCGTACACGCCGACGCCGAACCCGTTCGCGAGCGGCAGCTACTACGCGGTGACCGCGCGCGCGACGGACAACGCGGGCAACGTGCAGAGCGTCTTCGCGGTCGGGACCAGTTCGGTGACGTTCAACTACGACACGGCGATCCCGACGGTGGCGATCTCCTCGCCCGCGGCGGGGGCCGGCGACCGCGAGAACGCGGCCTCGCTGGCGCAGTTCATCGGCTCGGCCGACGAGACGGTCCCGTCGAACCTGGCCGAGGTCGATCTGCGCGTGCGCAAGGGCGGCTCCGTCTACGCGGATCCCGCGAACAGCCTGAACTTCACCCAGCTCAACGGCGATCTGGCCTGGTTCGTCGCCAACACGACGACGACGCCGGCCTGGACCGGCTGGTCGGTGAGCAGCGGGACGCTGATGAGCTTCACCGCCGGCACCCAGTACGACGTGATCGCGCGCGCGCGCAACAAGGCGGGCACGTACTCGACGACGTACGCGACGAACACGTTCGTCTACGACGACCAGGCGCCGCAGACGGGCGTCAGCGCCCCGGGCAACGCCTCCTACGTGAACTCTCTGTCCGCGCTCAACGGCACCGCGGTCGACCAGCCGACGGGCACCGGCGGCGTCGTGACGGCGGTGAACGTGCGCTTCAAGCGCCTGTCGGACGGCTACTACTGGACCGGCATCCCCGGCTCTTGGAGCTCGACGCAGCTGACGCTCGACGCCCTGCGCGGCGTGCAGGTCTTCACGTCGACGTGGAGCCTGGCCGCGGGCAACATGCCCCAGCCGACGGACTTGACCTCGGGCGACTCGTACTACGTGACGACGTCGGGCATCGACGACGTGCAGGGCGGCGGCAACGTCGAGGCCTGGGACTCGCCGCGCGGCTCGACCTTCACCTACGACGTGACCGCGCCGCGGACCTCGATCGTCGCGCCGGCCGGCGCGTATCTGAACACGCTCCCGTCGCTCGCCGGCTCCGGCTTCGACAACGTCCTGCTCTCGACCGTCGCGCTGAACCTGGAGGACGCGACCGCCGGGCAGTGCTACAACCCGGCGGTGAACTCCTTCAACCTCGCCTGCCCGGCCTGGTTCGCGGCGTCGGGTTCGACGGCGTCGTGGAGCTTCGCCTTCCCGACCCAGCCGTGGACCCAGGCGCACCAGTACGTGCTCTCCTCGAGCGCGACGGACGCCGCGAACAACCTCCAGACGGCGGTCAGCTCGGCGGCGTTCACCTACGACGTGCTGGCGCCGACGGCCGCGGTGACGACCCCGGCGTCCGGCTTCCTGAACGCGACCCAGGCGAACCTCGCGGGCACGGCGACGGATTCGCCGGCGGGCGTCGGCAGCCTGCGGGTCGCGCTGTCGTCGGCGGCGGGCGCGGGCGGCTGGTTCGACGGGACGTCCTTCGCGTCGGCGTCGCCGGTGCCCTACTCGACGAACTCGTACACGTACGGCGCGCCCGACGTCTGGGGCGCCTCCGCGCAGCAGGCGTCGCTGACCGACGGCCAGAACTACCTGCTGCGCGTCTTCTCGACGGACCGCGCCGGCAACCAGCGCTCCCAGGACTTCACGTTCCTGTACGACGCGACGCCGCCGGTCGCCTCGATCGCGTTCCCGACCAACGGCGGGGCGCTGAGCGGCTCGGTCGTCACGATCAGCGGCGGCTCCAACGACCCGGTCGGGCCCGGCGGCGGGGCGAGCGCGGTCTCGACGGTCACGGTCTCGATCCAGAGCCTGACCAACGGCCAGTGCTACGTCGACGGCGGCGGCTTCACCTCGCCGTGCCCGAACTACATCCCGGCCGGCGGCATCCCGAGCTCCTGGTCGTACACGCCGACCCCGAACCCGTTCGCGAGCGGCAGCTACTACGTCGTGACCGCGCGCGGCGAGGACAACGCGGGCAACGTGCAGAGCGTCTTCGTCGTCGGGACCAGCTCGGCGACGTTCAACTACGACACGGCGGTCCCGACGGTCGCGATCTCCTCCCCGGCCGCGGTCGCGGGCGACCGCGAGAACGCGGCTTCGCTGGCGCAGTTCATCGGCTCGGCCAACGAGACGGTGCCGTCGAACCTGGCCGAGGTCGACCTGCGCGTGCTCAAAGTCTCCGGCAACGTCTACGCGGACCCGGCCAACAGCCTGAACTTCACCCAGCTCAACGGCGATCTGGCCTGGTTCGTCGCGAACACGACGACGACCCCGGCCTGGACCGGCTGGTCGGTCACCAGCGGGACGCTGATGAGCTTCCAGGCGGGCTACCAGTACGACGTGATCGCGCGCGCGCGCAACAAGGCGGGCACCTACTCGACGACGTACGCGACGAACACCTTCATCTACGACGATCAGCCGCCGCAGACGGGCGTCAGCGTCCCGTCGAACGCGTCCTACGTGAACTCCCTGCCCGCGCTGACCGGCACGGCCGTCGACTATCCGACGGGCACCGGAGGCGTCGTCACGGCGGTCGACGTGCGCTTCAAGCGCCTGTCGGACGGCTACTACTGGACCGGCATTCCGGGCTCGTGGAGCTCGACCCTGCTGACGCTCGACGCCCTGCGCGGCGTGCAGGTCTTCCCGTCGACTTGGAGCCTGAACTCGGGCAATATGCCCCAGCCGACGGACCTGACCTCCGGCGACTCGTACTACGTGACGACGTCGGGCATCGACGACACGCAGGGCGGCGGCAACGTCGAGGCCTGGGGCTCGCCGCGCGGCTCGACCTTCACCTACGACGTGACGGCGCCGCTGACCGCCGTCGCCGCGCCGGCCGACGGCTCGTTCAAGAACAGCGTCCCGTCGGTCGGCGGATCCGGCTCCGACAACGTCCTGCTTTCGACCGTCGCGCTGAGCCTGCAGGACGCGACGGCCGGGCAGTGCTACAACCCCGCCGTGAACTCCTTCAACAAGGCCTGCCCGTACTGGTTCGCGGCCCAAGGCTCGACGGCCTCATGGAACTACACGTTCTTCCCGAGCCAGCCTTGGACGCAGGCGCACCAGTACGTGCTGTCCTCGAGCGGGACGGACGCCGCCGGCAACTTCCAGACGGCGGTCGCCTCGGGGGCGTTCACCTACGACGTGCTGGCGCCGACGGCCGCGGTGACGACCCCGGCGGCCGGCTTCCTGAACGCGAGCAACGCCGACCTCGCGGGCACCGCGGTCGACTCTCCGGCCGGGGTCGGCGGCCTGCAGGTCGCGCTCTCGTCGGCGGCCGGCACGGGCGGCTGGTGGAACGGGACCGACTTCTCGGGCGCCTCGGCGGTGCCCTACTCGACGAACTCGTACACGTACGGAGCGCCGGACACCTGGGGCGCCTCCGCGCACCTCGCGTCCTTGACCGACGGGCAAAACTACCTGCTGCGCGTGTTCGCGACGGACCGCGCCGGCAACCAGCGCGCGCAGGATTTCACGTTCCTGTACGACGCGACGCCGCCGGTCGCCTCGATCACGTTCCCGGCCGACGGCGGCCTCGCGAAGGGCGCGGTGACGATCACCGGCGGCTCCAGCGACCCGGCGGGCCCGGGCGGCGGCTTCAGCGGCGCGTCGACGATCGCGGTCTCGATCGAGAGCGTCTCCAACGGCCTGTGCTACGTTTTCGGCGGCGGCTTCTCGGCGCCCTGCCCGAACTTCATCCCGGCCGGCGGCGTGCCCAGCAACTGGTCGTTCGCGCCGTCGCCGAACCCGTTCACCAACGGCGCGTCCTACATCGCGCTGGCGCAGGCGACCGACAACGCGGGCAACGTGCAGTCCGTCTTCGCCGCCGGGATCAGCTCGGCGACCTTCACGTACGACAACACGGTCCCGACGGTGCAGATCCAGATCCCGGCCACCGCGCGCGAGAGGAGCCTGGCCTTCCTGGCCGGCACGGCCGCCGACGTGATCCCGACCGGACTCCAGAACGTCCAACTGCGCATCCGCGACGCGTCGGGCCTGAGCCGCTACTACGATCCCGGCAACGGCTCCTTCGACCTGAACCCGGCGACGCAGGGGGACCTGGCCTGGTTCGTCGCGAACACGACCTCGACGCCGGCCTGGACCTGGTGGTCGGTGTCGAGCGGCGCGATCGTCTACAACTCCGGCGACGTCTACGAGGTCGACGCGCGCGCGCTCAACAAGGCCGCCACCTACTCGACGACCTACTCGACCTGGACCGGCAGCTACGACGTGGACTTCCCGACGACGAGCGTCTCCCTGCCGGTCGCCTTCAGCACGATCTCGGCCCTGCCGACGCTGAGCGGCGCGCTGGGCGACCTGCCGTCGAACAACCCCGGGACCGTGTCGAACGTGCGCGTGCGCCTGATCCGCCTCTCCGACGGGAAGTACTGGACCGGCGGGGCCTGGTCGGCGGTGCCCTCCGTCCTGGACAACACCTCGGGCGTGTCGGTCTTCGCGTCGAGCTGGACGCTGTCCTCGAACCTGCCGCTCAACAACGACACGCTGGGCGGCCTGCAGAACGGCGACTCGTACTACGTGACGACCTCGGGTCTCGACGATTCGAACCCGGGCGGCAACGCCGAGCCCTACGACACGCCCGTCTACGCGTCGACGTTCACGGTCGACCTCGTCGGCCCGACCGCGGCGATCACCGGCCCGAACAACGGCGCGGTCCTGTCGAGCCTCGCCCAGATCAACGGCACGGCCGCGGACGCGCTGGCCGGCATCTCCAACGCGAGCCAGGTCCAGGTCGCGATCGGCGAGGTCAGCCCCGGCAACGGCTGCTGGAACGGCCAAGTGACGGGCGGCACGTTCACCGCGACCGGCTGCCCGATCTTCTACCCGATCACGAACCCGGGCCTGGGCGGCACCTTCGCCGGCGGCGTCTGGAGCATGAACGCGCCGCCGCTGACCACCCAGTACACGTACCGCGTCTGGGTGCGCGGCCAGGACAACGCGACGCCGGTCGGCAACTACACGGCGGCGGTCAACGTCTCGTCGATCACGTTCACGTACAACACGAACCTGCCGACGATCGCGATCGCATCCCCGGCCAACGGCGCGGCGCTGAACGCGCCCTTCAGCGTCTCCGGGAGCGCGTCGGACAACTTCGGCGTCGCCTACGCCTCCGTCGCCTACCAGGAGGCGGACACGAACCTGTACTGGGACCCCGCCTCCTCGACCTTCTCGTCGGTGACGCCGAAGTTCATCGGCGCGGCGCTCGCGGGCTCGGCGCCGAACTACACGTTCACCGAGGCCGCGCCGACGCCCGCGGCGTCGACCGGCCGCCACTACAACGTCTACCCGTACGTCGAGAACAACGCGCACACGTCGCAGGTCGGCTCGGCGATCACGATCACCTGGGACACGACGCCGCCGGCTTCGGCGGTCGTGACGCCCGCGACCGCGACCTATCGGAACGCTCTGACCCTCTCGACCGGCACGGCGTCCGACCCCGGCGCGAGCGCGTCGGGCGTGGCCGGAACCCAGCTGCAGATCCGCCGCGTCTCCGACAACATCTGCTGGAACGGCGGAGCCTGGGCCGCGGCCTGCACCAGCGCCGCGAGCTGGCTGACGCCGGCCGCGGGGACGAGCTGGTCGGTCAACTCCGGCCTGCCGCCGGTCAACAACCTGACCAGCGGCTTCCAGGACGGCCTGTCCTACGAGTTCACGTCGCGCGCCTACGACTACGCGGCCAACACGCAGACCGCGCTGACCGCGAACCTCGTGCACATCGACCTGAGCTCGCCGACGGTCGCGATCGGCCTGCCCGCGAACGGCTCGGTCTTCAACAGCCTGCCGACGATCACCGGGACGGCCGCCGACGCGGCGCCGGGCCAGGTCGCGTTCCCGCAGGTGAGCATCTGCGACATCGTCCTGGCCAAGTGCTGGAACGGCTCGGCCTGGGCCAACTCCAGCGTCGACCTCTGGAACGTGAGCCCGGACTCCTCGTCGGCGACCGACGGCAGCGCCTTCATCTGGCACTACGACACGTCCGGCATCGTCTGGCCGAACCGTCTGAACGGCCTGCGCGTGGACGCGCGCGCGACCGACGCGGCCGGCAACTACACGATGACCTCCTCGACGTTCAGCTTCAGCAACGTCGCGCCGCAGTCGGAGGTCTCCTACCCGCCGCTCGGCAATCCGACCTACTCGTCGATGACGGCGATCACCGGCACCGCGCTCGACACGGTCCTGCCGGTCACCAGCGTCGGCATCAAGATGTGGTACCTGAGCGGCGGCACGACCTACTACTGGACGCCGGCGACCCCGCACTGGCAGAACACGGACCCCGGCTTCAGCACGATCAACGGCGCGAACGGCCCCGCGGCGACCGTCTTCGGCTGGAGCTACGACTCGGTCCAGATCCCCGACTTCGCGTCGCCGGGCACCGTCAACTATCCGTGGAAGGACGGGACCAACGACGGCGCCGACGGCCACGAGTTCCACATCATCACGCAGGCGATCGACACCGCCGGCAACGTCCAGACGGTCTACAGCACGCACACCTTCGTCTTCGACAACGTGCCGCCGACGTCGGCGCCGACCGCGCCGATCCCGAACGCCGCCTACAACACGCTGACGACCCTGTCGGGCACGATGGCCGACGACGTCAGCTCGGTGACCGCCGCCGAGGTCTCGATCGAGGACGTGAGCTCCAATCTCTGGTTCGACGGCTCGTCCTTCGCGTCGGGCGTCGAGAAGTGGCTGCCGATCCTGCCGTCGAACCTCTACCAGAGCTCGTGGGTGTTCACGAACGGCGCGCTGTCGTGGGCGACCCAGCACCACTACATCGTCATGTCCTCGGCGACCGACAGCGTCGGCAACGTGCAGACGGTCGTCGACGCCTCGTCGTTCACGTTCGACACGGACCCGCCGACCTCGCAGGTCACGAACCCGCAGGACCTGCTGACCTACACCGACCAGAAGATCCTGCTCGGCAATTCGTCGGACCCCTACGGCGCCAACGGCTCGGGCGTCTACCCCGGCGCGAGCCCGACCTGGCAGGCGGGCAAGATCGAGGTCGCGGTCTTCCGCGACACCGCGCCTCTGATCTCCGGCGGCCCGATCGCCTACCCGATCTCGGACAACACCGGCTTCTACTGGAACGGCTCGACCTGGGTCGCGGCCGCGGGCGGCCCGATCTGGGTCCCGGCGACCTTCAACGACGCCTTCGGCAACTGGCAGTACGCGGGCCTGGTCTGCCCGAACCCGAACCCGACGAACCAGCCGTGCTGGGTCCACGGCGATCCGAACATCGTCTGGTCGCGCGTGACCGACAACGCCGGCAACCTCCAGAGCGTGATCCAGGCGGGCCCGCGCTTCTTCATCTCGGGCATCGCGACGCACTTCTCGATCACGGTCAGCTCGGACCCCAGCACCGTCGGCAACCTGGTCCAGGTCACGGTGACCGCGCTCGACAGCCAGAACAACGTCGCCTCCAGCTACGGCAGCACGGTCACGTTCGCGATGATCGACGGCACGGGCGGCCCCGAGACCCAGGGCTCGAGCCAGGTCCCGGATCTGACCCACGGACTGCCCTCGAACTACCAGTTCACGACCGGCGTCGGCGGCGACAACGGCTCGCACACGTTCTCGATCATCCTGCGCAAGGCGGGCTCGCGCATCCTGCGCGTCCAGGACGCGAGCAATCCGTCCCTGGCCGGCTCGATCAACCTGAACACGCTCAACGCGGCGGCCCAGCAGATCCTGCTGATCGCCGACACGAACGCGTCCTGCGACGGCGGGAACCAGAAGCCGGGGCCGGGCATCGCGACGAGCCCCGTCGGCCGCATCGGGACCCCCGCCCAGTACGCGGCGGGCCAGTCGTTCTATTACTGCGCGGAAGTCACCGACGCCTTCTACAACCTCGTGCCCTCTTCGGCGACGACGATCTGGGTCTCCGACGACGACCCGAACAACGACTCGCTGAGCCCCGACCACTCGATCGTCTTCACCGGCTCGACGACCTTCACCTGGACCTACGTGACCGCCGACACGACGCCGGGCCACACGCTGACCGTCTCGAGCGCGGGCGTGTCGAACCCGGCCGCCTCGCCGGTGCCGATCGTCGGCGCGGCGGCGACTCAGCTGATGGCGCTGCTGCCCGGCGAGACCGCGGTCCCCGGCAAGTTCGCGGTCCAGCCGTACGGCAAGACCGGGACGCCCAGCCCCGTCGAGGCGGGGCGCAACTACCTCGTCAAGGTCTTCTCGGTGGACCCCTACTACAACGTGGACCCGACCGTCGCCTGGCCGGTCACCGCGAACGTGAACTCCGACTCGAACACCGTCGTGCCGGCCGGGCAGACCCTGTCCGGCGGCGAGGCGGACTTCACCTTCCAGCCGGTGACGGCCGGCACGCAGACGGTCCAGGCCCAGACGACGTCCCTGCTGGGCTCGGCGTCGACCTACTACACGCCGAACCCGTTCCAGGTCTGGTGGAGCACGCCGACCAAGCTCCAGCTGATCGTCGCGGGGCAGACGGCCGACCCGGGCCTGGCGCCCTACACGGCGAACCCGACGACCGGCGGGCGCTCGGTCTCGGCGCCGGCGACGCTGACCGCGGGAGTCACGACGACGATCACCGTGAACCTCGTCGACGACTACTACAACGTGACGAAGGGCACGACCCCGTTCGCGACGCAGACCTCGAGCTTCACGATGCCGCTGGTCCAGCTCGACTTCCTGAACGACCCGAACATCCAGGGCCGCGGCTTCGCGCCCAGCCCGTTCCAGCGCACGCTCAACGCGGGCACGACCGGCTTCTCGTTCTTCGCGGTCACCCGCAACGCGGGCCTCCAGCTGCGCGTCTCCGACACCGGTCTGACCGGGACGACGTACAGCACGGACACGGTGACCGGCATCCCGGTGATCGCGAACACGCCGGTCGACCTGCTCGCGCGCGTGCCCGGCGAGACCTACGCCGAGGGCACCGCGGCCGGCAAGACGGGCGCGCCGTCCGTGCTGACGGCCGGCACCTCGTACACGGTCGACGTGCGCGCGGTGGACCTGTACAACAACCTGGCGCCCGACGGGCGCCAGGTCAAGCTGACCGCCAACGACGTCTACGCGAACGTCCCGCCCGCGCAGGCGCTGGCCCTCGGCCAGACCTCGTTCTCGAACGACGTCCTGCCCAGCGCCGCGACCGGGAACCTCGTGATCTCGGCGGTCGACAACGACGTGATCACGCCGAAGCTGACGACGTCCGCGGTCTCGGGGATCACGGTCGTCCCGAACCTCCCCGACCGCATGATCGTCCTGCTGAACGGCCAGTCGCTGGTCCCGGGCAAGGTCGTCGCGCCGTTCGGCGTCACCGGCGTGCCGGTCGCCTCGACGGCGGGCGTCACCTTCAACGCGACCGTCTACGCGACCGACCTGCGCTACAACGTCGTCAACACCGTCAACAAGCCGTCGATCCTGGTCGGCTCGGACGACCCGTTCGCGGGGAGCCTGGGCTCCTTCGCGATGACGAACGGCGCGGCGCCGGCCACGAACCTGGTCCTGCGCACCGCGGGCACGCGCACGCTGACCGCGGCCGACGGCGGCGGCGCGCCGTCGCTGTCGGCCGGCGCCTCCGGCGGCTTCACGCTGCTGCCGAACAACCCGACGAAGCTGCGCGTGCTCCTGCCGACGGAGACGGCCGTCGGCGGGTCGACCGGCAACGGCCGTACGGGCTCGGCCTACTCGATCCAGGCCGGCTTCTCGTTCAACGTCGAGGTGGACCTGGCCGACACGTTCTGGAACCTGACCCCGGGGGCCACGCAGGACGTCACGCTGACCTCCGACGACCCGTACGCGACGATCGTCCCGACCTCGCAGGTCGTCTCCGGCTCGGCGACGTTCACGGTGACGCTCAAGCGCGCCGGGACTTCGCACCTGATCGCGCAGATGACGAACCCGCTGTCCCTGCCGACGGTCGCCGCCGACACCTCGACGGCGATCACGGTCCAGCCCGGCATCCCGACGCGCCTGCTGACGATCCTGCCCGGCGAGAGCTTCAGCCAGGGCTCGCCGACCGGCAAGTCCGGCACGCCGAGCGTCCAGACCGCCGGCGCGAACTTCCCGGTCACCGTCGGCGTCGTCGACGCCTACTTCAACCTGGTGCCCGGCCACGCGGTCGACGTCCTGCTCGGAACCCCGACCGACCCGTACGCGCCGGCGATCGCGACCGCGCCGGTCAACGTCGGCCTCGGCTACACCGCGCCGATGAACGTGACCCTGCTGACCGCGGGCGCGACGCACTACCTGACCGCGCACGACGACAGCGGCTCGGGCCTCGCCGACGACCCGCAGTCGTCGACCTTCACCGTGGACGCCGCCGCGCCGGTCGGCCTCCAGCTGGTCCTGCCGGGCGAGACCGCGGTGCCCGGCTCGGGCGACTACCCGAACGGCGGCATCACCGGCTCGGTCTCGACGCCGACGGCCGGCGTCCCGTTCACCGCGACGATCAACCTCGTCGACAAGTACATGAACGTGTATACGACGCTCGGTCCCAACCCTCCGTCGTACCTCTACACGAGCGACCCGTACGACATCGACCCCTCGACCGCTTCGCTGATCAACGGCTCCCTGCCGCTGACGGTCACGCTGGTGTCGAAGAGCACGAACACGATCCTGCAGGCGCTCCCCGAGGGCGGCGCCCCGGCGGTCTGCACCGGAAACCCGCCGACGAACGCCTGTCTCGCGGAATCACCGGCGGCCGACGCCGGACCGTTCAAGGTCTACGCGTCGACGGCCGTCGCCCTGCAGATCATCCTGCCCGGCGAGACCCAGCACCCGGGCAAGTGCGCCCAGCCCGCCTGCCGTCCGCTGGGGCCGACCGAGGGCGCGCCCGGCGTGGACGGCGCGCCGAACTCCTACATCGTCGGCAGTCCGGCGATCACGGCGACCGTCTACCTCGTCGACGCGTACTTCAACCCGGTCAGCGAGATCCCGCCCGGCCCGAACCAGGACTCGAACCCGGTGGCCGTGATGCCGACCGTCCAGCTCGGTTTCCCGCTGGAGACGAACGTCTCCTTCTCGACGCCGACCGCGGCGGCGCTGGTCGACGGCTCGCGCCAGTTCACTTTCTCGCCGCTGACCGCGAACGTCCTGTATCACCTGTCCGTGTCGACGACCGCGGCCTCGGCGTCGTCGTGGCCGACGTCCTTGTCGAACGACTTCGCGGTCTACCCGGGCGTCGCGCACCACCTGGCTTGGTCGAACCTGCCCTCGACGGTGACGGCGGGCGTGGCCTTCAGCGGCACGCTGAGCGCCTACGACCAGTTCGGCAACGTCCTGTCGACCGGACCCAACGCCTACTCGCGCAACGTCACCTTCACCCAGGTCGCGCCGTCGGCCGACCCGAACCAGGCGCCGGTCTTCAGCCCGACGGACAACCTGACGTTCTCGTCGGCGACCGACGGCGGCGTCAAGAACCTGCTCAGCTTCGCGACCCTCAAGAACGCGGGCACGGACTACGTGCACGCCGCCGACACTCTGAGCAACGCGGTGAACACGGCGGTGCCGCTCTATTCGTCCGACCCGCCGATCCTGGTGAACCCCGGCCCGCCGGACTCGCTGAAGGTGGCTCCGACCAACGACACGGTCGTCTCGGCCGGCTCCTCGCTCTCGCCGGGCGCGCAGGCGATCACCGGCCAGGTGACCGACGCCTTCGACAACCCGATCACCGCGGGCGCGACGGTCTTCCTGCAGGTCGTCGACACGACCGGCACCCCGGGGCATCTCGCGCTCGACTACGGCTCGGGCGCGATCGACGTCGGCGTCTCCACGCAGATCGTCGCCGACTCGCTCGGCCAGATCGGCGGCACGCCCAAGATCTACTACTACGTCTCGTCGCACGCGGGAGACGTCGCGCGCGTCTGGGCGGGGACGATGACCGCGCCCGGCAACCTGTCGCCCTATATCGCGACCCAGAAGGACATCACCGGCGCGCTGACGACGACCGGCGGTCCCGAGAGCCAGATCGTCTTCCTGTCGTCGCCGACCTCGGCGGTCGTCGGCATCGTCAACGCCGGCTCGGGCGCGTCGTACGTGATCCAGCGCCTCGACGATTTCGGCAACGTGACGACCCAGTCGCAGACCGACCTGAAGCTCCAGATCGTCCAGACCGCGGTCCACACGCTGAAGGGCTACGCGCTCGGCACGTTCGGCACCGTCGGCGACTACGGCTTCCGCGACGCGACGAACTCGCAGTTCATCAACGCCGTCTCGATCCTCAGCGGGCAGAGCCAGGCGGCGTTCCAATATCACGACAAGATGAGTTCGTACTCGGGTCCTTCGCCGTCGTCGAACACGGCCGAGGACGGACGCCCCGGCTACTGGAGCCTGCAGGTCATCGAGGGCAGCACGACGGTGAAGGCTTCGACTCAGCTGGAGATGGACCCCGACAACGTCATCAAGGTCGACTTCGGCAATGCGCGCAACGAGGAGACCGCCGGCAAGGTCCTCGATCCGGCCGGCGTCGTCGCGGTCTTCCGCCCGCAGCTCCAGGACGAGTTCAGCAATCCGACCGTCGCGACGCAGACGGTGACCGTGACGCTGTCCACGGTCACGCGCTCGGCCTCGCGCGTCAACGACTACGCCGCGTTCTCGCTGTCGAGCGGCGCCTTCGCGGGCTCGCGCTTCAGCGCGCCGGCCTTCTTCGCGACGACGAACACCGTGACGATCCCGCTCGGCCAGTACCAGACGACGTTCTACTACCTGGACACGACGGCGTCCGAGCAGTACGGCTACGCCGGCGGGACGAAGCCGGTCCTCGGCCTGTCGGCGCCCGGCCTGTTCTCGTCCCAGCAGCCGGTCGTGGTCGATCCGGACCGCATCGACGTCATCGCGGTCTCGACCGGCGCCGGCCAGCAGCTGCAGGCGGGCGTGCCGTCCTCCGTGTTCTCCCTCGAGACGCGCGACGACTACGGCAACCCGTCGCCGGTCCTGTCGGGTCAGGACGACTTCGGCCTCGGCTACGTCGAGATGCAGCTGCAGAGCGATTCGTCGGGCCAGGTCCAGTTCTCGACGACCACGAACTCTCTGTCCGACTTCGTCAGCACGTCGGCGATCGCCTACCTGCCGATCAACCAGTCGACGACGAACTTCTACCTGATCGACACCCTGCTGACGAACCCGGGCTCGACCCACACGGTCACCGCCGCCGGGATCACCCAGCCGGGCTGGGCCGTCGCCAGCGCGAGCTACACGGTGATCTCGGGCCCGCCGGCCCAGATCGGCTGGTCGACGCCGCCGCGCCGCCTGATCGCCGGCACGACGACCCAGTACGTGGCGGGCGTGGCGACCGACACCGTCGTCTCGGCCCAGCTCCTCGACCAGTACGGCAACGTGACGACCTCGACGAGCCCCTACGTGATCCGTTACACGAGCCTCGGCGACCAGACCTTCGCGGGCATCGACCCGTCGCAGGTGATCGTCGCGACCGCGCCGTCGTCGTTCTGGCAGGACATCTACACCGGCCATCTCGACGTCGTCATCCCGGGCGGCGCCGGCCTGTCGAAGGCGCCGATGTACTTCTGGAGCCGCCTGGCCGGCGGCGCGACGATCTACGCTCAGGCGATCCTCGGCGGCACGAACGTCTTCCCGCAGATCTCGCAGGTGAGCCAGATCACGCCGGGCCCGGCCACGTACCTGACGCTGACGCATCCCTACGACGCGAACAACCCGCTCAAGGTCGGCGTTCCGGGCACGATCACGGTCTCCGCGCACGACCTGTTCGGCAACATCGCGACCGGCGACCCGCAGAACGGCAACTACTTCACGGACACCGTGGACTTCGGCAGTTCGGGCTCGAGCACGACGGTCACCCTGCTCGACCTCACGCACTCGACGACCTACCACGTCTTCCTCTCGACCGAGGCGGGCGTGTTCCCGAACCTCGGCGTCGTCGACACCTACCAGGAGGTCCTGAAGGTCAGCGCGACCGATTACGACAATCCGTCCATCTACGGCTTCACGAACGACGGTTCGCGGACCGGTCTGCCCGCGGCGTCGGTCGACCGCTCGAGCGGCGACGTCGAGCTGGCCGGCGTCGTCGTGACGCCGGTCGACCTCGCCCCCGAGTCCGACCCGCCGCCGACCGGACCGATCCCGCCGACGAAGATCTCGTTCGGCGTCACGAAGAAGGTTCTCAACCAGGGCGACGGCATGACGCCGTCCTCGCCGGACCCGATCCCGATGCTCCGTCTCTCGTTGGACATCCAGGCGACCAACCCGTCGGCGCTGACCGCGAACCTGCGCTCCCTGCGCGTGCAGAGCCGCCCTGAGGGCAACCTCAACAACACGCACATCGCCGAGCTGGGCCTGTGGTACGACTCGAACGGGAACGGCGTGTTCGATCCGCCGCCGTCGGGCGACACGCTGATCGCGACCGGCACCTACGACGGATCCGGCTCCTGGTTCTTCGGCGACGCGACCTGGGGCGAGACGAACATCGACCTCGCCTACCCGGCCGAGTCCACGCTGACCAGCAGCCCGAAGAACTACTTCCTGACCGTGCGCGTCGCGTCGACCGGCTACGCGCTCAACGAGCTGCCGGCCAGCTTCGGCCTGATGCTGCCGACGCCGTCGAACATCACGCTGTCGCCCGCGTCGCAGGTCGGCATGGCGCTGAACAACTTCGCGGTGCAGACGACGACGTCGGACGTCGAGCGCGAGCCCGCGCAGATCAACGTCCTGCCGACCGACATCAACGCCTGGTGGCAGCCGACGTCGATGGCTCTGTCGACGTACCCGTACGTGGACCAGGGCGCGGCCGCGGTCGGCGTACTGAAGCTGCAGGTCTGGGCGGACGCCTTCTCGGGCGTGCTGTCGCAGGTCGTCGTCAACCGCGCGGGCACGGGCCCGGACTCGGACATCAGCCGCGTCCGCCTCTACCTGGACACCCAGCCGAACCAGATCACGGTCCCCGGCGACGGCCTGTTCGAGCCGGCGATCGACAAGGAGATCGGCGAGGCGACCTTCCCGCCGGGCGACACGCACCAGACGACGGTCGTGATCTCGAGCCCGACCGGCGTCAACGGGACGATCACGACCTCGACGAACACCTACTTCCTCGTCTACGACATCGACCCGTCGGCCAACCCGGGAGACACGATCGGCATCAACCTGTTCGCGTCGAACATCATCCCGCTCTCCGGCAACGGGCAGATCAAGCCGTTCAGCCCGATCGCCTCGACGCAGGTGCCGGTCGAGGCGACGCCCGACCTCGTCGTGCTGACCGACTGGGACACGCAGGGCACCAGCTCGACGACGGGCCTCGGCGTCAACTCGGTCGCCTCGAAGCTGGTCCAGAACGACAAGAACGACGTCGTCGCGAAGCTGACCCTGCGCGCGAACTCGGGCTCGGCGTCGTGGACCGGTCTGAAGCTGGACCGCTGGCTGCCGTCGACCGTGGTCGGCGGCTCGGGCTCCTACAACCCGCTCGACGCGCAGATCAACAAGGCCTCGGACGTCGACAATATCAAGGTCTGGGTCGACCAGAACGGCGACGGCCTGCTCGACGTCTCGACCGACGCGCAGGTCAGCCCGCTCAACACGATCGTCCACAACTTCCCGACCGCGCCGCTGTCGGCGCCGCTCTACTCGACCGGGCCGCTGACCGGCGCCGAGGTCGACGTCACCGGCATCCTGAACATGTTCCCGCCGGACAACCCGATGCCGTCCGACACCTTCAACCGCCTGATCATCAACGACGCCCAGACCGACGAGCTGCAGAAGGAGGTCGTCTACTGCTACGGCGTGGACCTGACCAACAACAAGTACACGAACTGCAAGCGCGGCCAGGAGGGGACGACGCCGCGGGACTACGCGGCCGGCACGATCATCTCGGGTCCCGCGCGCATCCCGATCGAGAGCCTGATCGGCGGGACCGGCCAGGCGATCGGCACGTCGAAGACCGACTACTTCGTCACCTACGACCTCGACCCGCTGGCGACGGTCTCGAACCAGTCCTTCCTGGGCCTGGCGATCCCGGACACCTCGTACTTCCAGATCATCGCGCCGAAGGAGCTGTCCACGCAGAACGTCGGTCTGAACCCGATCGGCCTGACCCAGTCCTTCGTCTCGAACCTGTCCGAGTACCCGGACGCGGTGCACGTCGTCTCGACCGACACGATCGATCCGTCGGTCGGGCCGTACCTCCAGCAGAAGAGCACGGTCGCGGTCGCGGTCTTGAACCTGCAGACGAACGTCGCCGACGCGCTGATGCGCTGGATCCTGGTCACCGCGACGGGCACCGCGACGGCCGGCGGCCAGGCGGCGCCCGACGTGGACCAGGTCTCGCTGTGGTACGACGCGACCAACTCGGGCGTCTTCAACCAGGCCACCGACGTCCTGGTCGGCACCGGCACCTTCGGCGACTACCAGGGCCTGCCGCTCGTCGCGCAGATCAACATGACGACGCCCGTGCAGATCGTGACCGCGAACCGCGCGACCCAGCCCCAGCGCTACTTCATCGCCTATCACATCTCGCCGACGGCCCTGCCGACCGACCCGATCACCCAGCAGCCGCGCACGCTGGGCGTCGCGGTGCTCGCCACGTCCCTGCCGCAGAACAGCCCGACGACCGACAACCAGTACCTGAACGCGCTCTCCCTGCCGAACTACTACGACCCGACCTCGCCTCTGCCGTACACGTCGAAGATGCGCGCGATCATCCCGGCGCCGCAGCACCTGCAGGTCCAGGCGACGCCCGTCTTCAGCAGCTCGTCGGGGACCTTCACCGCGCCGATCCTGCTCAACGCGATCCCGACCGAGACCGCGGGCCAGATCGACCCGTTCTGGCTGCTGAGCTCGACGCAGGGCCTGCCGACGCCGGCGCTCGGCACCACCGACTACCTGCTGATCAACGACGAGATCGTCGGCTACACGGGCTTCGGCGCCGCCCCGGGCACGATCACGGGCGTGATCCGCGGCTCGCTGAACACGGTGCCCGCCGCCTACTCGTCGGGCACCTACGTCTCCCCGACGATCTCGCAGGGCGACACCAACATGGCCGTCCTGCGGCTGAAGCTGTGGAGCACCCAGCCCGACGACGTGACGCCCGGCTTCCAGATCGAGCTGTCCGGCCTGGACCTGAACCGGACTCTGCCGATCGGCATGAACGGCGACGACGCCGACCTGACGTCGATCAAGATCTACAAGTCGAACGACGGCACGTACCACCGCGACCCGGTCTCCGGCCAGGACGTCAGCGACGTCTTCCTCGGCGCGTCGACGTTCGGCGCGCCGCCGGAGGCCGCCGGCCGCGTGCTGGTCCCGATCAACGACCCCGGCCTGGGCGCCCCCGGCTACGCGCTGATCACGTCGACGCCGACGTACCTGTACGTCGCCTTCGACGTCTCGCCGTCGGCGAAGTTCTCGCACCCGGCGCTGAACCCGCCGAACGAGGTCGTCGGCGTCAACGCGCCCGACCCGACGCGCTTCCATCTCCTGCCGGCCACCGCCGGGCACCAGGCGATCTTCGTCGCCTCGAACACGGTCGCCAGCCCGACCTTCGTGCTGACGCCGACGGTCAACACGGTCAAGGTCCAGTTCGACCAGCTGTCCGGCAACTACGCGTACCAGAACGACAAGAACGTCGCGATGCTGCGCATGACGATGAACACCGACCGCAACACCGCGATCGTGCAGAAGATCCGCTTCGACCGCATCGGCACGTCCGGATCGCTCGACAGCGACATCCCGGTCCTGAAGGTCTGGGCGGACTCGAACGGCAACGACCTGTTCGACACGGCCGACTCGACGCCGGGCGCCGCCGGCGACTACCCGTACCTGCTCTCCTACGGCAACGAGACCTTCAGCACCGGCACGGTCACGATCGCGCTGAAGAAGCCGATCCTGGTGACGACGTCGCCGGCCGCGTACTTCGTCACCTACGACATCTCGCAGTTCGCCGCGGTCGGCAACGGCGAGGGCATCCAGGTCGCGGACCCGAGCTACGTGACGGTCCAGGTCCCGAACGCCGTCTCGTTCACGACGCCGACCTTCCAGTCGAACCCGTACCTGGCGATCAAGAAGGTCACGTCGCACGTGACCCTCGGCGTCAACGACATCGCGCAGAACGTCGTCGGCGTCACGCAGGCCGAGCAGAACGTCGGCTTCCTGCGCTTCAACCTGACCACCGACATCGCGCTCGCGCCGTGGCGCTCGATCCGCCTGGAGCGCGGCGGCGGCTCGCAGGACACGAACTACCCGCTGGGCCGCAACACGAACGTGAAGTTCGTGCGCGTGTACAAGGACATCAATCAGAACGACACGCTCGACTCCGCGGACATCGACATCTCGGAGGTCAACACGACCGTCGAGGTCGCGGTGTCGAGCGCGACCCAGCCCCCGTTCGACCTGGTCGTCGCCTCGACGCAGGGCTTCCCGATCGACAACGTCGGCAATCCGCTGCCCGGCTGGATCTACGTGAACAACGCCGAGCTGATGCAGTTCTCCGGCCCGGGCTGCCAGACCGCGTTCACGCCCGGCGTCGACAACTTCACCGGCAAGCCCTGCTTGAACATCGTCCAGCGAGGGGCCGTGCTCGGCTCGACATCGACGCCGCACCTGGACGTCTCGGTCGGCGCGCCGGCGCGCAAGGTGGACCTGTTCGACCAGACCAACGACGCGAACGTGCAGACGCTGGTCACGCTGAACTCGGACCAGTACATCGGCCCGACCGCGCAGACCTTCTTCGTCGCCTACGACGTCGGGGACGCGGCCGTCGCCAACGACCTGATCAACGTGACGATCCGCGACGCGTCGTGGCTCGGCATGCCGGCCGGCGACATCGTGACGCCCGACCTTCGGGTCGGCGTCACGCGCCCGAACCCGCTGGGCACCAGCACGACCAGCTATCCGTTCGTCGGCAGCAACGTCGCGATCAGCCCGATCACCCTGCAGGTCAGCGGCTTCTCGGCCGCGCCGAACGGCGCGGGCCAGGGCGACGCGAACGTGCCCGTCCTCCAGCTGGACATGCAGACGACGCAGAACTTCGTCGACGTCGCGCAGATCCGGCTCGATCAGCTGGGGACCTTCGCGACCTCGTCGGTGACCTACACGGGAGACGGCGACGCGTCGGCGGTCAAGGTCTGGCTCGACAACGGCGACCGCGTGTTCAGCCCGCTCAACGACACGCTGATCGGCCAGATCGCGGTCTCGACGAACGGCGCGTTCTCCAACGGCGTCGCGCTGGTCAACCTGAACGTGAACTCGATCCCGTACCTGACGGTCTCGACCTCGCCGGTCGTCCTGTTCGTGTCGGCCGACATCGGCTACACGGACCGCACCGGCGGCTCGACGCTGAACCACTCGCTCGGCTTCGAGCTCGCGAAGTTCAACGACCTGCTCGCGCCCAACGGCGCGCCGCTGGTCGCGGCTCCCGACCCGGTCCTCCAGCCGCCGATCCAGTCGAAGACCCTGCTGATCGCGCCGCTGACGGTGCCCGCGGTGTCGATCAGCTCGGCCCTGCCGCCGGTGATCGTCACGCGCGCCCAGCCCGGCGTGCCCGCCGTCGCCGTCGGCTTCCCGGCCTACGCGGAGCTCAGCCTGTCCTGCAACAACGGCAAGGACCCGTCGAACCCGCGCAACAACATCTGCCTGGACGCCAACAAGGACCCGATCCCGGACATGACGAAGTGGATCTGCCCCGACGGCACGCCGTGGTGCGGCAACCCGGGCTGCACGATCACGAATTGCGGCGGCTCGCCGCCGCTGATCGACGTCAACGGCGACGGGCGTCCGGACAACTTCTCGATCGGCGAGAGCACCGTGCCCAACCAGGTCTCGCTCCTCGGCGACGGCACGCCGTCGACCGACATGACCGGGACCGGGATCCTGGACGTCGACGTCAACCAGGACGGCATCCCCGACGTCGTGCTGTTCTCGCCCGGCTCGACGAAGCCGCAGTTCCGCATCAGCCTGGATCCGGCCGACCCGGCGAACCTCGCCAAGACCGCGCCCGACCCGGGTCAGGGCCTGGCGCCGACGTCCTGGGCGCCGAGCGCCAGCCAGCTGAACTTCAATCTGCCGATGATCGGGACCTCGGGCTACTACCAGGTCGCCGTCGGCCAGTACTACGACGATCCGATCGGGGTCACGCACAAGTGGTCGACCGTCACCGTGACCGGCGTGGCGGGCCTGAGCGCCGCCGCGTTCCGGGCGAAGGCCGTCGGCGCCCCGATCACGTCGGCGACCCTGAACCAGCTCGTGCTCGGCGTTCCCGACGTCACGCGCCTGACCCAGGCGCTGGCGCAGGACACGACCTACTTCACGGTCGCCGACGCCTCCGTCCTGCGCCTGCCGGGCCTGGTCTGGGTCGGCAGCGAGATCATGCGCGTGCAGCTCGACGGGAGCGTCAAGAACCAGCTCGACGTCATCTACCAGGCCGGCGACCCGCCGCCGTACGACGGACGCGGCCTGCGCGGATCGGCGCCGATCTCGCACACGTCGGGGGAGGTCGTCTCCGACAACGCGGCGATCCTGTTCGCCCAGTACGTGTCGGCGCTCGGCGCGACGTCGCCGCCGCAGGCGATGTTCGTCTACCGCGTGGACCCGCTCGCGCCGACGACGCCCGGACAGGCGACGCCGCTCGAGCAGGGCAAGCCGACCTACGCGGTGAAGTGGACGCCGTCGAAGCAGCCGGTCTCCGGCGTCTCGCAGTACGAGGTCCAGGAGCGCGGCGGCGACCCGAAGGACCTGGCCGCCAACGTGATCTGGCGCACGATCAACATCATCCCGTCCCAGCTGACGACCTACAACGTCGGCGACCCGACCTACCCGGGCGAGGCGCCCCGTCCGACCGGCGACTACTTCAGCTACCGCGTCCGCGCGATGAGCGGCGCCGGCGTGCCGTCGGCCTGGTCGCCGGTGGCGCCGGCCGCCAACACCGGCCAGACCTCCTCGATCATCTCGGGCGTCAGCAACTTCCCGAACCCGTTCGACTCGCGCAAGGGCGGCAACGAGGGCCGCACGCAGATCGCCTACACGCTGAACGCCGACGCGGACGTGACGATCTCGATCTACGACGAGCTCGGCTATCTGGTCAAGACGATCGGCTGCGGGGCGGGCACGCAGGGCGGGCAGGCCGGCATGAACTTCGTGCCGTGGGACGGCCGCAACGACGCCGGCGTCCTGGTCGCCAAGGGCGGCTACATCGCCCGCATCCGCGTGAAGTCCCCGGGCGGCGAGGCGACCGCGATCCGCAAGATCGGCGTCATCCACTGATCGACGACGGCCCGCGCGCGCCCCTCCGCCCCCGGCCGGGAGGCGGCTTGTGACTGTCAATAAGGAAAAAGTTAGAATGGGAGCCATGACGGCGACCCTGATCGCTCTCGCCGCGGCGCTTCTGTGCGGATCGCCCGCGGCCGCCGCGCCGGCCCCCGACCTCGGGGCGGCCGCCGCGCTGACGCGCTCCTCGAGCCCGGCCGCGCGCCGGGACGGCGTCCGCGAACTGGGCCGGATCCGTTCCGCGGCGGCCGCGGCCGCGATCGCGCCGCTGCTGTCCGACGGGGATTGGCGGGTCCGCCAGGCGGCGGCGGAGGAGCTCTCGACGGCGGGCGGCCCGGCGGAACTGCCGGCCCTGATCGGCGCCCTGAAGGATCCCGCCGCCTCGGTCCGCTTCGCGGCGGCCCGCACGCTGGGCGCCCTGCGCCGGCCGGAGGCCGCGGAGGCGCTCGCGGGCCTCCTCGACGACAAGGATCCCGCCCTGCGTCGGACGGCCACGCGGGCCCTGGGCCGCGTCGGCGGCGCGGACGCGCGCGCCGCGCTGATGCGC
>JAGWRY010000002.1 GCA_028869495.1 Elusimicrobiota bacterium
CGCCCCCGCGGCGTCGGGCGCGGCGTCCGCTCCCGCCGGGACGGACGCGTCGGCCCCGGCCGCGCCGAAGGACTGGCTCGACAAGGTGCCGGCGCCGGACCACGCGCCGATCCCGCACCTGACCGACGCCGAAGCGGCCGCCGAGCTCCTGCCCTAGCGGCTACTCGTACGGGATCGCGTCGGTCGGCGGCGGCGGGATCTTGCCGTCCTTGCCGGCCGGCACGTAGCAGTTCAGCGCGACGCCGTCGAACTCGCAGCGCGCGCGGCCAGAAGCCGGCGCCGAGCGCGATCGCCCGCCCGTAGGAGGCCAGCGCCTCCGTGAACTGGCCGATGTTCCCGTCGAGGGCCGCGCGGTCGTTCGCACTGCCGCCGGCGTCGACGTCCGCGCGGGACTTCTCGGCCGCGGCGACGCGCGCCGCCGCGACGCGCGCGCCCGCCCGCGTCAAGCGGAGGCCCTAGTGCGGCGGCGGGAAGGGGCGCGGCGGGGTCGGGACCGTCCGCCACTTCGAGCGGTCGAGCGGCACGCGCCGGAAGTAGTCGAGGACGCCGCCGGCCGGGTCGGCGCCGTAGGCCCGGCTCGACGGGATCTGCGGGATGCGCACCCAGACGACGGCCAGCAGGCCGTCGCGCAGGGCCTTCTCGAACGGGTCGAGCTCGCGGCCCAGCGGCTCGGCGCCGTAGGCGCCCTCCAGGCTCAGCACGTCGCCGCCGAGGGAGTCGAAGGCCGCGCGCGGGAACAGGTGCGTCGGCTCCTGGCGCAGGAGGCCGTAGACCTCGGCCCCCGCCTTCGGGCCGCCGCCGATCCTGGAGACGAACGACGCGAACAGGCGCGCGACGATCTTCGGGGTCGGGCCGTCCTTCGGGTAATGCCAGCCCTCCTGGGCGAGGGGGTCCACGATCAGCGCGGTGCACGGGTTCTTCGTGTGGTCGTACCTGATCGTGTGCGCGTAGTACTGCGCGTAGCGCTGCTTGAAGAGCTCCTGGATCTTCAGCGTCAGCGAGTCGTCCTTCATCACGAAGACGAGCATGTCGGTCGGCCGGTACCAGCTCTGGCCGGCGTTCAGGTCGGTCATGTACTTGTCCATCGGGACCATCGCGGAGATGATCCCCTTCTCGCTGACCGTGTCCATGTCGTAGAAGTTGTCGAACATCCAGTCGGCCATGCTCCCGTGCGGGCCGACGCGGCCGGTGAACATGCTGAAGTGGCCGGCCTTCGCCTCGTCGTCGTCGCCCTGCGCGCCGTTGAGCATGAAGCCCATCACCGGGCGGCCGTCCCAGTCGCGGCCCTCGCCGGGTCGCTCCCAGAGGAGCTCCTGCTGGAAGGGCTTCTTCGCGCCGCCGTCGTCGGCGGCGACCAGCCCGTCGATCCCCCGGGAGGTCGCGTCGGCCATGCTCTCGCGCAGGCGCGCGGGGTCGAGGCGGAAGTCCTCGGGCCAGAGCGTGCGCGCGACCAGCGTGGGCACGCCGCCGATCTCGGCGATCTCGCCGCGGATGCGCAGGGTCCGGCCGCGCAGGTAGGCCAGGCTCGACGCGTCGTACCAGGACTGGTTCGTGGCCAGGCGCGGCACCAGCTGGAACGGCATCACGGTCCCGTCGGCCAGGCGCACGTGCAGGCCGTCGGCCAGGAGGGTCGCGTGCTCGAAGAGGCGGTGCGAGCCGATCCAGACGATCGCCGGCGGGCCGGACTTCGGCGTGGCGATCACGTCGTCGAGGAAGTACCACTTGCCCTCGAGCGGGCCGCGGCAGGACGGGCACCGCCCGGTGCCGAGCACGAAGTCGCCCTCGCGGTAGGGCCCGAGCCAGCCGTCGCTGATCCCGGAGGCCGGCGTCGGGGAGACGACGGGAGCGGCGGCGGTCGCGGCGGCGGCCGTCGCGGAGGACTTCGCGAGGGCCGCGACGGCCCCGGCGCGGGCCGCGGAGGAGCGCGGGACGACGACGATCGCGTCGCCGCCGGCGGCGCGGGATCCGTCGAAGACGGCGCCCAAGCCCGCGGCGCCGTGCGCCGCGGCGTTCGCGTCGAGCAGGTCGCCGACCGCGCGGTCGGCCGCGGCGGCCGGTCCCGCCGCGAGGGCGAGGGCGAGCGCGCCGGCGAGGGAGCGCCTCATCGCGTCAGCGCCCGCAGGACGAAGTCCCGGCGGGATAGGCCGACTCGTACCAGCTCTCGACCGCCGCCGCGTCGGCGTCGAGGCGGCCGACGGTGCCGACGTGCTTCAGGTTCCAGTCGAAGAAGCGCGCGTACTCGCCGGCCAGCTCCCCGTCCATCGTCCGGCCGTCCTTGTAGTACGACGCGGAGTCGTTCAGGTAGATCACGTTGTCGTCGGGCAGGTAGAGCGTGCGGAAGGCGACGGGAGCGGGCGCGCCCGGGAACTGCGCCTTCACCGCCGCCTCGTAGAGGGACTCGTTCGTCTCGCTCTCGCGCAGGACGTCCGGATAGATCGTGTCGTACGGCGGCCGGACGCCCATGTGCGCGATCACGGCGTCGATGATGCAGTCCTGCCGGCTGGACGGCGTCTCGATCGTCCCGAGGAGACGTCCCGCCTTCTGCTCCAGGCCGCCGGGCTCGTAGCCGAGCGACTCGAGGCGCTTCAGGCGCGCCTCGGCGCGGGCCCGGGCGACCATCCCCTGGACGTCGCCGGGAGTCAGGCCGAAGAACTCCTGGGCGCGGACGGAGGCGGCGCAAGCCAGCAGAAGGGCGGACAGGGCGAGGGCTTTCTTCATATTCGTCATTGTAGCGGCCCCGTCCGCCGCGCGCCTGAGCCGTTGCGCCTAGAGGGTCCTAGGCCCTTCGTCCGGACTCGCGATAATCACTAGCGCCGGTGATAGCGCTTATCGTGAGCGGCGAGATTTCCCCTCCGCGAAGCCTCTCATTCGACTGCGGGTGGCGGGATATCCGTTTTTCCTCTACACTTCACGGCAGAGAGCCAAGGCGGGCGCCATGATCGAGTATCGAACGACTCCGGACGGCCTGACGGACGAGGCGCTGAAGGGATTCTTCGTCGGCTGGCCGAATCCGCCGTCGCCGCGGACGCTGCGGCGAATCCTTCAAGGCAGCTACGCCGTCGTCGTCGCCGTCGACGCGGAGACCGGCAAAGCGGTCGGATTCATCAATGCGGTCTCGGACGGCGTCCTGAGCGCCTACATCCCCCTGCTCGAGGTCCTGCCGCCTTATCAGAAGAAAGGCGTCGGCTCGAAGCTGACCGCGCTCATGCTCGAGCGCCTCGAAGGCCTGTACATGATCGACCTGGCCTGCGATCCCCATCTGGAGGCGTTCTACAGGAAGCTCGGCTTCACGCCGAGCACGGCGATGATCCGCCGCGACTACGCGGCGCAGGCGGGACGCGCCGGTTGACGCCGCGCGGCTATTTCGAGCCGTCGAAGCCCGGCGGGACCAGGCCGCGCTCGACCAGGACGCGGAGGACCTCGCCGACGCTCCAGGCCTGCGAGCGCGTGCCGCCGGGGTTTTGGTCGGAGGAGCCGCCGAAGACGGCGGCGAGTCCCCGCGGGTCGTCGAGCGAGAAGCCGGTCAGCGCGGGCTCGGGGTTTCCCCCGTCGAAGACCTCGGGCAGGGACGCCTCGGGGCGCGAGACCAGGTGGCGCAGGAGCGGACCGAACAGGACCTTCTGCTCGGCGGCGACGCGCGCCTCGTCCCAGCCCTGGTCGCGGCGCACGCGCGCCAGGGCGTCCGCGTAGGCGCCGATCAGCCAGGGCCAGGCGGTGCCCTGATGGTAAGCCTGATCCTTGATCGTCGGCGGCTGGGCCGTGTCGTAGCGCGCGTGGTAGTAGCTGTCTCGGTAGGACAGCGTGCGCGGGCCGAAGCGGGTCAGCAGGTCGCGCGTCGCGGCCAGGACCACCGCCCGGCGCCGCTCCGGAGAGAGCAGGTCGCCGCCGAGGCTCGCGGCGAAGAGCATGTTCGGCCGGATCGCGTCGCCGTGCGGGTCGCCGTCGACGACGTCGCGCAGGGCCCCGCCGTCGCCTCCCCAGGCCTTCGCGTTGTCCGGCGTCGTGAACCAGAAGCGCTCGTTGAAGGACGCCTTCACCTTGTCGGCCAGCGCGTCGTCGGCCTTCGCGGCGTCCGCGTTCCCGCCCCGGCGCTCGACCTCGGCCAGGAAGCGCAGGGCCGAGTACCAGAGCGCGTTGATCTCGACGGGCTTGCCGTTGCGCGGCGTCACCGGCCGGTCGCGCCCCTCCGGGTCGGCGTCCATCCACGTCGACTGCGCGGGCACCGAGATCAGGCCGTCGGCGTCCATCTTGATCGCGTTGAAGCGGTTGTAGCGGCGGTAGCCGGTCCCGCTCTCGTACTTCGCGACGATGCGGCGCAGGACCGGGGCCATCTCCGCGGCGAAGGCCCAGTCGCCGGTCGCCGCGACCGTGCGCCGGACCGCCGACACGAACCACAGCGCGCCGTCCGACGTGTTGTAGTCGGCGCCGTCCGGGTTCGACGGCGACCAGCGCGACGCGTCCCAGATCTTGTTCGGGATCAGGCCGTCGTGCTCGTACCTCGCGAAGCCGCGGATGTTGGCCTTCGCGTCGTCGAAGCGGCGGGTCGCCAGCAGGAGGCCGGGAAGGGACACGAACGTGTCGCGCCCCCACTCCTCGAGGAACCAGTCCATGTCCGCCGCCCAGATCTCGACCGAGGCGCCGTTCTTCTTCACGAAGCCGTCGGCCGCCTTCGCGAGCAGGGTCTTGATCGCGCCGGGGTCCGCCCAGATGTCGCCGTCGTTCATCGCTTTCCTCGCCCTCAGTTGCGGCCGGAAGTCGCGGCGCGCGCGCTTCGCGTAGTCGGGGTCCGACGGCAGCGGGATGCGGTAGTCCCAGTAGGACATGCCGCCGCGCGTCTCCTTGACCGGGAACGGGTCGCGCCACTCGTCGCCGAGCGTGTACGCGACGAAGCGCGCGGTCGTCCCGTCGGTCGGCGCGCTCAGCGCCTGCAGGTAGCGCGCCATGAAGTCGGGCACGCGCGGGTCGTCGTGCGAGCTGACCTTCTTCCAGTTGCCGTAGACCGTGACGAACCCGCGGCGGCGGACGTCCGCGTCCTTGCCGTTGAAGGCCTCGGCCAGCGGGAACGCCCCGCGCGACGCGAAGACCTTCGCCAGCGCCGACACGTAGTCGTCGCCGGTCTCGTCGCCGCTGGCCAGCTGGCCGTCGCCGAAGCGGTACGCGAAGTGCAGGGCGTCGACGCGCGCGCCGTCGAAGCCGAAGTCCAGCCAGCGCTCGAAGGGCGCCAGCATCGGCGCGTAGCCCTCCTCCTTCATCTTGGACCAGCGCCAGAGCGCCAGGTCCTTCCACTCCTCGTCGACGTAGGCGTTCTTGACCCCGGGAAAGCGCGTGCGCAGGTCCGCGAAGTCCTCCGGGCGCTTCCACGCGTCGACGCCGTCCTTCGCGCGGAACATCGGCACGTCGAAGAGGACCTTGCCGCCGGCCGCGTGGATCTCGCCGATCGCCGCCTTCAGCTGAGTCCGGCCGATCCACTGCGCGAAACGGTGCTCGTCGGCCAGCGCCGCGAAGGACGGGTCGCGGCGCGCGGCCGCCTCCTCGGCCGGCGTCCAGTCGAGGACCGGCTTGCCGATCATCTTCGACAGCGCCATGAACTCCGCGTACTCGTCGAGCCAGGACGCGTTGTCC
>JAGWRY010000286.1 GCA_028869495.1 Elusimicrobiota bacterium
TCCCCGCCTCTTTGTCGCGCCGCATGCGCGTGACGTAGCGCTCCAGGTTCGTGGGGTCGCCGCCCCAGCCCCCGCCGATCGCGCACGACATGAGCACGAACTCGCCCTTGCCCTCCGCCTGCTCGTAGACCCAGCGCAGGAAGCCGAGCGCCCCCTCGGTGCCGAGGAAGCCCAGCGGCTGAAGGATGTAGGCCAGGGCGACTCCGAGAGCGGACGTGCGCTCGACGAGATACTCCTGCCAGACCGCGCGGAAGGTCGCACGGCTGACCTCGAAGAACTGCGACTTCTCCGCGGGGTTCAGGCAGCGGATGCCCTGGAAGTAAGACCGCGACATGTTCCGGTACTGCCAGGAGATCGACATGACCTCTCGGCGCGCCTTGTAGTCTCCGTGCAGGAACGCGTGGAGGACGCGCCGGGCGACGAGATAGTCGGTGAACTGCTGGTTCATGAAGACGGCGGTGTTGGCCGGACTGTATTCGAGGCAGGGAAGATGGCTCAACGCAGAGAGGGCCTCGCCGCTCCTTTCCTCGAGGAACGGGTAATGGTCCTTCACGATCCTCACGGCCGCGTCGAGCGGCAGGATGTAGGACTTCGCGCCGGTGCCGTCGGCGTAAGCCCGCCAGGCGAGCTTCATCAGCAGGCCGAAGGCATCCTGCTGGGAGAGGGCCGAGGTCCCCTTCAAGCCCTCGTGCTGGAGCCGGAACGCGGTCATGTGCTCCATGAGCTCGTATTCGTTCTTGGGCAGCCGCGCGCCGTGGTTGCTGGCGAAGAAGTTGGCGCAGGCCAGGCCCGTCAGCGGCGTGAAGCGCAGGAGGTTCGATTGCTTCTGCCACTCGTCGGCCGAGAGCTTGTTGAGATAGCCCGCCAGGCTCGACAGCGACGAGTCCTTGGGTCGCCCGGCCGCGCAGGCGATATTCTCGAACAGCTCGCGGTACTGAGCCGTCCCCCAGGCGGGAACGCTCAGGCGCCGCAGCCGGCCGCCGAAGAGGCCTTCGAGTGGCGCGATCTTGAGCTGGCCCTCGTAGTAGCCCGACAAGAGAGTGACGACGCAGGCGTTGCGCGCCGCCGCCCGCCAGAAGGACAGCACGGCCGGGTTGGTGAAGTCCGTGCAGGCCGGGTTCTCGTCCAGGCCGTCGAGCAGGAGAACGAGGCGGCCGGCGGCGAACGCCTCTGAGAGCCGCTCGATCATGTACGGCTCGACGCCCGGCACGACCTCCCAAGCCGCGTCGAACTTCCCCCACTCGAAATGGAGGTGCTTGGCCGGAAGGTAAACGGGGAAGCGCCCCGCCACGCGCCGCCCCAGCGTCGTCCAGCGGCTGAGCAGCTTATAAAGGAGCGCCGTCTTCCCGCTGCCCCCGTCGCCCGTGACCAGCAGGCTGGAGGGCATCGCGCCCGCGACGGCCGAGAACAGGGTCCCGTCGCGTCCGCCGGCCGAGCTGGGCACGTCCACGAGGACATCGTCGATGTCGAGGCGGCCGAACACGCCGAGATCCCGGGAGAGCGCGTCCTTCAAGATCGCGGCCTGGACCTCCCTCAGCTTCGGCGGCAGGCAGCCGCGGTCCACCACGTGGGCGGACTTGGTCTGCAGCATCGCGGCGAAGGATTTTTGGACGTAGCCGCGGCGCTCGGCGAGCGCGCGGATGACCGCGTGAAGGTTCTCCAGGGAGCCGAAGTAGACGCGCAGATCGCGCTTGTCCCGCCGCAGGACCAGATCCACGCCCAGCGGACGGCAGACCTTGCTGAACTGGGAGAGCCGCTCCGCCAGCCGGTGCCAGTCGCGCTCGCCGCCCAGCCGCGAAAAGACCTCCTCCAGGTCCTTGCGCTCAAGGACCAGGCTGAACTCCTTTAACGACGCCTCCAACTGCGCCATCGCTCGTGTACCTCTCCGGCCGTGGGCATCCCCCAAAAGGGAAGGGGAACCTGGGGCGCAACTGAAAGCGCTCCCAGATTCCCCTGGCGTGGTTCGCTTATGGTCGAACCGTGGATACCCGCCGGCCAATCCCGACGGTTACAAGGCAACCTTGCGAAGAAGTGTAGCCCGTGGAACCGACCGCATCATGGGGCAATAGGCCCAAATTCGACGATGGGAAAATAGCCCGACTTCCGGGACCGTCGGACCTATCGGGATTTTGAGGAATCGTTGAGGTTGGATTTTGAAAATTACGAGACCGAGCGGCTACGACATGGCTCGGCCGAACGTGCGGGCCAGCAAGAGGGCCCGGGCCAGCACTTCCGGCTCGACGGGCTTGCGCAGTGCGGCGAAGGCGCCTATGCCCGCGGCGGCCGATTCGAAGATGTCCGCCTGGGACGACTCCGTCAGGAAGACCACCGGCAGGGACGGCTCAAGAGAACGCAGGGCGCCGAACACGTCGAAGCCGTTGATCGAGTCGAGCTTCACGCTCAAGGCGACCGCGTCCCACCGCTCGTCGGCCCCGGCGGCCAGCGCTTCCCGGCCGTCCGAGACCGTCGCGCAATGCACGCCCGCTTGAGACAGAACCTCGGCGATCGCGCGCCGAAACGCCGGATCTCCGTCCGCGACCAGGATGCCTGCCGGATGTCGCCCCAAGGTCCGCATGGGATTGTCAGCGCCGCTTGGCGACAAGCGGCTCCAGACGCGCCTTGTCGCCGTCGATCATCACCTGCCCATCCAGCCGGAGGCAGGCGGGGCCGCGCAGGCCGAGGATTTTCGCCCCTTCCACCGCCAAGCGGTGCGGCGTCTCCGTGCTGTTCAGGACCACGAGGAGCGGAGACACCAGCAACAACCGCCACTGGTTATGCTGGGTCGTCGTCTTGAGGCGCCCGCTTCGCGTCTGCGGCCAAGGCTCGATCTTCAGGACCCGGCCGTGCAGTTCCTTCAGCTCCTTGGCGTCCATAGGCACCCCCCGAGGCGGCTACGACAGAGGGGGATGCGATCAGGTTAGACCCGGATGTCCTTGTTGTCAAGGACGGGATCGCCGCCTTGGAGGCGTTGCGCTCTAGTCGACGAAGTAAGAGGTCAGCTTCCCGTAGACGCGGGCCAGGGCCTTGAGCTCCACGGCGTCGAGGCGGCGCTCGCCGGACTCGACTTTGGAGATGAAGGACTGCGGCTGGCGCAGACGTTGCGCCACCTCCTCCTGAGTCAGGCCGGCTTCCAGACGCGCCTTCCTGAGACGACTCAACAGCGTCCGATATTCCTTCGAATGAACAGATTTTCCCATGGCCCCATTGACGGCAGGGGGCCATTGTATTATCCTGATCCGGGATATCCCAAAATAGGATATACGAACAAATGGCCCGCGTTCTGATCGTCGACGACGACGCCACCCAGCTCCGCATGCTGGCGCGGGCGATGGAGCAGGAGGGATGGGACGCCGTTTCAGCCGCAAGCCGCGCCGAGGCCTTGGCTTCCTTCGCCGCCGGCGCGTTCGACATGCTCCTCAGCGACATCAACCTGGGCAGCGACGACGGCATCCGCCTCGCGCAGGAGTTCCGCCGAAATCGCCCCGGCCTCCTGGTCGTCCTCATGTCGGGCCTCCCCGAAAACCTGGCGCGCGCCCGCGACGCGGGCTTCGAGTTCTGCCTCGGGAAGCCTTTCAGTTTGGCCGAGTTGTGGGCGATCTCCCGAACGCGCCGAGCGGTCTCTTCCGGCAGGTCTTCCCCCGGCGCACGATAAGGCGGGTGTTGGGACGCTGGCCGTGTGTAAATATGCTAATCTACGCCCATGGTTAAGAAAACAAGTTCTCCCCAGCAGTCGCAGGACGTTGCCGCGAAGCCGTCCCTTCCCAAGGCGCGCCTCGAGGTCTCGATCGATTTCCCCCACGAAGGAGACGTCGTCAAGCCGGGTCACTACGCGATCCGGCTGACCGCCCTCGGGGCGACCCACGCGCAGGTGCGCGTCGGCACGGGCGACTGGCTCGACTGCCGCGAGGCCGGCGGCCATTTCTGGAACGACTGGGCCCCGACGTCGGGACCCGCGACGATCCGGGCGCGCGCGCGCATCGGCAAGGGGCGCTGGACTCCCATGGCCGAGCGCGCCTGCGTCGTCGTCGGCTGAAAATCCCGACTCCGCCGCGCTGCGCAGGGCGAACGTAATCTAGGTCTTCCTCGGGCGAGCCGCCCGCGGGCCGCCTCGGGTTTCCCCCGGGGCGACGCCGACTTCAACAAGGTAAAATCAGCCGTGGCTTCTTCCATCGGCCGCAACGATCCGTGTCCCTGCGGCTCCGGCCGCAAGCACAAGAAGTGCTGTCTGCCTCGGGTCTCGGGAGACCGGCCGCGCGCGTCCCTGACGGACCGGGTCGCGACCTACGCGCTTCGAGCGACTTCGCCGGAGGAACTCCAGGCCGCATGGGAGGAATACGGCGAAACCGGCTCGGTGAAGCGTCCCGACGCCGGCCGCTTCGGACTGTTCATGGACTGGTTCATCGCGGACCGGCGGCAAGGCGGAAGAACTCTGCTCCAGAGTTTCGAAGCCGAAAACGGGGCCGGTTTGAGCGCCGAGGAACGCGCCGAACTCGAAAGGCACAAGGCCACCCACACGGGAGTTTATGAGGTCGTCGCATTGCGCCCAGGAACGGGCCTGACGGTCAAGGATATCTTCACGGGAGAGGAGACCAAAGTCGCCGACGTTTCGTCTTCGCGTTCCGCGGCGACCTGGGACGTGCTCGTGATGCGCCTGCGCAGATCGGGCGGGCCGGCGCAGGCATGGGGAGAGGCGCTCCTCTTCAGTCCGCTGGATCGGGCCGAGCTCAAGTTCGAGCTGGAGGCGGCTTACCGGACGGCCAAAACCTATGACGCCGGGCTTGATTGGCGATCCTTTCTTGATTCCGCGCCGCCTCTTCTGCGTAGGCTCGAAGCGGAGTTCCGCGCGAAACGAAACGTCGTCGTCGATTCGGCGGGGATCACTGAGGTCCGTTCCTTCCGAGACCTCGCGGCGGCGATCGTGGCGTTCGGGAAGCGCTGGGTGGACGAGCCGGTGCCGGCGCTGGGCGGCAGGACGCCCCGACGCGCGGCGGCCGACCCCGAGGCCCGCGGCTTCCTCCTCGACCTCCTCAAGGAGTACGAGCGCAGCCGGGAGCGCGCTCCCGACGAGGCCGCCGATATCTCGCTGGACATGAACGTCCTCCCCATCATCTGGATGAGGAAGTCGCTCGGGCTGCCGATCCCGAAGGCGCTCTCCGCCATTCAGAAACGGCTCGCCGCCGCAGCCCGCGGCAAGTAGTTTCGGCAGGTGCTTGCGTGAATTCGGCAGGCCGTCTATACTTCCGGCGTGCCGCGGCAGA
>JAGWRY010000287.1 GCA_028869495.1 Elusimicrobiota bacterium
GCCCCGCCCGGAGCGCGTCCGCGCCGCCGCCGTCGTCGGCTCGGCGCAGTCCCCGCCGGGGCGGCTGCCCGGGCGCTCGCCTCCTTCCGGCGCCGTCTAACCGGGAGGCCGCTTCCGGCCTCCCGCGCCTTCGCGCGCCGCGACTCACGACGCCGTCATTTCCAGGAGGCCACCCCATGATCGTCAACGCCCTGCGCCGCATCGTGATGGAAACCTATCTGCACCCCGTCCTCGTCAACTTCACCGCCGCCCTCGTGCCGGTCTCCGTCTTCTGCGACCTCGCCGCGCGCGGGACCGGGAAGGATTCGCTGTCGCAGACGGGGCGCTGGACGATGCTCTTCGCCGGCGCGGTCACGCCGCTGACCGCGATCACCGGCTGGCTCTTCTGGATGAAGGACGACGTCGGCGTGCGCGGCATGGCGATCCACAAGTGGCTGGGGACGGCGCTGGCTCTGCTGATCCCGGCCCTCGCGCTCTGGCGCGCCCGCACCGGCGAAGCGAAGAGTCGCCCGAGCGCCCTCTACCTCGGCGCCGCGCTGGTTCTCCTCGCCGCTCTGGTCCTGCAGGGCCATCTCGGCGGCGTCCAAGTCTTTTCGGACATGTAGCCGCGGGCGATGAAAAACCCTCTGCGAACGCTTTTCGTCCTCGTCTGCGCCGCGGCCTCGGCGTCCCCGGCCGCGGCGGCCGTCGTCCGCTACGACCTGACGATCGCCACGAAGACCGTCGACTTCGCGGGCGGACCGGCCGCGGCCCTGGCGATCGACGGCTCGATCCCGGGTCCCGTGCTGCGCTTTCGCGAGGGCGACACGGCCGTCATCCGCCTGCGCAACGCCCTGCCGCGCGGCGCGACGTCGCTCCACTGGCACGGGTTGCTGGTCCCCAACGCGATGGACGGGGTTCCGGGCCTGACCTATCCGCCCGTCCTGCCGGGCGAGACCTTCACCTACCGCTTCCCGGTCCGCCAGGCCGGCACCTACTGGTACCACTCCCACACCGGCATGGACGAGCAGCGCGGCCTCTACGGCGCCATCGTCATCGCGCCGAAGGCGCCGTCGCGCTTCCGGCCGGACGTCGACGTCCCCGTCGTGCTCTCCGACTGGACGAACGAGAGCCCGGACGCGGTCATGCACATGCTCAAGCGCGGCGACGAGTGGTACTCGATCGAGAAGGGCACGGCGCAAAGCCTGTGGGGCGCCTGGCGCCGCGGCGAGCTCGGCGCCTACTTCGCGCGCGAGCTCCTGCGCATGCCGGCGATGGACGACTCTGACGTCCATTACGACCGCTTCCTCGCCAACGGCCGAGCCCGGCTCCGGGTCGAGGCGAAGCCGGGAAGCCTCGTGCGCCTGCGCCTCGTCGACGGCGCGGCCTCGACCTTCTTCTACCTGCAGTACGCGGGGGGGCCGATGACGATCGTCTCGGCCGACGGCCAGCCCGTCGAGCCGGTCGATCAAGATCGCTTCCTCATCGCCATCGCCGAGACTTACGACGTCCTGGTCCGCGTCCCGAAGTCGGGCGGGAGCTACGAGCTTCGCGCCACGGCCCAGGACGGCTCGGGACACGCCTCGATCTGGGTCGGCGCGGGAGAACGCCATCCGGCGCCGGACGTGCCGCGGCCGGATCTCTATCATTCGATGGGGACGCCGACGCTGGCGCAGGTGTTCGCCCTGACGCCGGCGGGGACGATGGGCATGAGCGACCGGGACGTGCGCGCGGGGAAGTTCGACCGGCCCGGAATGGCGGGGACGACGGGCATGAAGGGAATGTCGGGAATGACCGGGATGTCGGGCATGGCCGGGATGCAGGACATGGGCGGGATGTCGGGCATGCAGGGGATGTCGGGCATGGCGGGGATGTCCGGGATGGAGACGGCGCCGGCCGGCGAGCCCGCGGGTTTTGCCGTCGACGGGAGCGCCGAGCGCCCGTTCCCGCCCTACGCCGTCCTGCGCGCGACGGCCTCGACGGTCCTGCCCGCGGGGCGGCCCCGGCGCACCTATCGCCTGACGCTCGACGGCGACATGACGCGCTACGTCTGGATGATCGGCGGCAAGACGCTGTCGCCGCGGGACGCGCTGGTCGTGCGCCGGGGCGAGACGGTGCGCTTCATCCTGATCAACCGGACCATGATGCACCACCCGATGCACCTGCACGGGCACTTCTTCCGCGTCCTCAACGGCCAGGGGGACTTCTCGCCGCTCAAGCACACGGTCGACGTCCCGCCGATGTCGACGACGGTCATCGAGTTTCCCGCCGACGCCGACGGGGACTGGTTCTTCCACTGCCACGTCCTCTATCACATGATGTCGGGCATGGCGCGGGTCGTCCATTACGAGGGCTTCGAGCCGGACGCCGCGACCCGCGCCGCGCGCCGGGGCTTCTACCGCGATCCTTATTACGTGTTCGGCCGCGCCGACGCGCTCAGCAACCGGACCGAGGAGAGCCTGACGGCCGCGAACTCGTTCAACATCTTCCGGGCGCGCTGGGAGAACGGCTGGTCCCGGGGCGCCCGCCCGGGCTGGGAGGGCCTGGCCACGTATGGGCGCTACGTGGATCGCTTCCTGACCGTCTTCGCGGGGGCCGACTTCGATAAGGACAAGCGCTTCCAAAGCGATCCCGCCGAGAAGAACGGCGTCGCCGGGCTCGACTACGAGCTGCCCTTCTCGATCGGAGCGCGGCTGTGGGCCGACACCTCGGGGGGCGGGCGGGCGACCCTGGAACGGACGTTCCAGTTGACCGCGCGCCTCGACCTGGACGGCGAGGCGGAGTACGACACGAGGGATCTCTGGGTCGGCCGCGCTCTCCTCGGCTGCCGCGTCTCCCGGCGCCTGTCCGTCGAGGCGGACTGGGACTCGCAGTTCGGCTGGGGGGGAGGGCTGCGGTTGCGTCTGTAGGGCGGGTTGGGCACTAACGTTGCAATACGTCAAGTGTTGAATTTTCGGGAGGTCTCTGTTACAGTGTCGAGGATGACGCGCCGCGCCTTCGCCGCCTTGTTCGCCCTCGGGCTTCTCCTGCCCGCGGCGCGCCCTTGCGCGGCGACGACGAAGACGAAGCCCTCCTGCTGCGGGGCGTCGCGCCCGGCGAAGGCGCGCCGTCCCGATCCGCCGGCTTGCTGCCGCTTCGCGCCGGCCGCGGCCTCGACGGCCGCTCTCGCGGCGGCCCCGGCCGTTCCCGCGCTCCTCGCCTCGCCGCACGCCGCCGC
>JAGWRY010000288.1 GCA_028869495.1 Elusimicrobiota bacterium
AACGCGCCAGCGTTTCCTGACCACTCTCCCCGGCGAGAAACCGGGCTTTATCGTCCGGATGCGGGGGATGGCGCGTTTTATCGCTCCTTCTCTCCTGGACCAGCGCCCGCCCACCCGTCAGCTTCGCGGACCAACGGTTGTACCAGTGGCCGGACCAGTCAATAAAACGCGCTTTATCGCTTCGTTCCTCCTGACGCTCTCTATAGTCCTATCGCACGAGCCGCCCAAATCCGCACACGTCCCAGCTAGAAACCGGGACCCTTGACCGTTGCCGGAGCATGCAATGCCTCCTACCTACATATCCCGCGAGACCCCCGATTCCGCACATTTTTTTGTCAAGAAACAGGACGTGACAAGGCCGGAACCGCGGCTGAAAGCGGCACCAGATTCGGAAGAGTCGCCTCAAGAATCGGCCGCCAAGCGGCTCCTCTTGCGAGTCCTGAATTCTTGCCACGCTATCTCCTGAACCGTCGTCAAGCGCGCCGGCAGACCACAGGATATCACTCGGCCGAAGATGGGAATTCGCCGGTCTCCCGACTCGTCACGTCTCGTCACGCCGCGTCATGTTTGCGGCTCGGAGAGACCGGCTCGTACCTCGAAGCGCGGGCAGGTGGGAAAGGATTCTGAGCCGTCACGTCAGCTCACGAAGAGCGATTGTCCCGGGGGATTAGTTTCGCGTGGCGTGCGCGAACATCAGCAGGCCCAGCGCGAAGCGGTGCAGCACTTCATGCCGCGTCTCCAACGCCGCCACGAATTCGGACGTGTAGCGCGCGGTGGCCCACCAGGTGATGCTCCCCCCGGAAGAGAACTCATAGGCGAGCGCCTCGTTTCGCTGAAGCCACTCCAGCCCGAGACGGGTCGCGGCGTCGTCCACTCGCTCGCTCATCTCAACGTTCGAGACGATTCCGCCCGGCTTTTCGAGGCGCGCGATCGCTACGGCGACGAGGACCAGCGACTCGGACAGGTCGTCCGGGAAGCCGACCAGGGCGGTCTCGATGTCCTCCGTGCTGACCCCTGCCATGAATTCGGGAATCGTGCGGGCCCTGGGAAGCAGTTCGGCAAGGCGCCGAGTCGCCGCGTCGTCCGCTGCCCCGGGCATGGGATCACCAGCGCGCCGAGAGCGTGAACCTGTGCGTAGAGCCCAGCTCACCCATCGGTACGGCGGCGTAGTCCAGCCTCCAGGCGCCATGACCCAGGCCGACGCCCAACGTGAGGCCCCGGGCGGCGTCGAAGCCGGTGCCGCCGGTGATGGCGGACTGCGTCGTCCAGCCGGCGCGCAGGAAGACGCCGTCGAGCGCCTGATATTCGCCGCCGACGCCGAAGTCGTTGCCCGCGCCGCGCGGCGAGTTCGTCCACTCGGCCGTGAAGGAATGTCCGCCGGGCAACGCGTAGGCGGCGCCGAAGGCGAGCCTCAGCGGCAGATCGTTGCGCTGCACGTCGTACTTCATGCCGGGCCCGAGGTTCCGGAGGGCGGCTCCGAGCAGGACGTGTCCCGAGCCCAGCTTCCCGAGGTCGCGGCGCGCGCCGGCATCCGCGGCGACCGTCTCGGCCTGCGCAGATCCTATGTGCGACTGCACGTACTTGACCGTCGCGCCCAGGTCGCCGAGCGCGGTCTTGCGCCCCCAGCCCAGGCTCAGCGCCGCGTCCGAGGCCTGATAGCCTCCGGTCGGGTGCCCCAGCGCGTCGCGGCCCTCGATCGCGGACTGGCTCAGGTACGTCGCTCCCGCGGCGAAGGTGCCCAGATTCGTCGGCTGGGCGTAGGCCAGGAAGTCGTCGCGCACCGATTGGGACAGTTCCGCATGGCTGGCCGTCGCCTCTCGCTTGTCCAGGGCGGCCAGCCCGGCCGGGTTCCAGTACAGCGCGCTCGCGTCGTCGGCCAGCGCGGTTCCCGCGCCGCCCTGGGCCAGGTAGCGCGCTCCGACGCCGATGTTCAAGAACGCCGCCGTCTCGGCCGCGCGCAGAGGCGTCGCCGCAAGGACGACGACTCCGGCGAGCAGGAGGCGGCGCATTACTTCACCACCCCCACCCGCCCCGAGTGGCGGATGTCGGACTTCCCGGACTTGGTCGCCGTGATCACGTAGTAGTACACGCCCGAGGCGACGCCGTCCACCCTCCAGACGTGCTCGAAGTCGTACTGCTGACCCAAGCCGTTGGGATCGGTGATGACCTTCTCCGTGAAGTCCGAGGACTCGTGGATCTTGCGCCCCGTGAGATCATAGACGCGCACCGAGACCGAGTCCGCGAGACCCGGCTCGATGCGGAAGGTGACCGCGGCGTTGCCGCGGCTGGGGTTCGGGAAGGCGTAGGCGTCGTGATAGGTGAAGGTCGGGTCGGCGACGGCCAGGGGCGCGATCGTCCCGGTCCCGGTCGAGCCCAGCACCTGGTAGAGCGAGAAGTGCGGGGTCTTGGCGGTGACCGTGTGGTTGGCCTTGTCCACGGTCGAGGGCATCGTCTGCCAGTCGCCCTTAGTCGGGTCCCAGTAGCGCACGGCCAAGCTGTCCTCGGACATTCCCGCGGCGGCGACCTGCTGCGGGTCGTAGGGGATCGTCAGAGTGACGGGCGTCGCGAACTTCGTCCCCTCGGGGCCGTACTCGACCGGCGCGTAGGCCGGCGCCATCCCCTCGTTGGCGGCGACCTCGTTCATCCGGTCGGCGTCGGCGAGGCTCGACGCCGACATCGTGCTGACGCTGACCTTCAGGTCGCTGGGCAGCGCCCCGGGCGGGAAGGTGACGGCGGCCTTGTCGTCGCGCTCAACGGTTCCGCCCTGGTCCTTGGAGACGACCTCCTGAACGATGACATCAGGATTGTCGGGATCGGGCGGGGTGACGAGCGCGGGCTGGCCGGTCGGCGCGCCGAAGCGCTCGACCCGGTCGTTGTTGCGGTCAGCCACCAGGAGAGTGCCGTCGGGCGCGAAGGCCAGACCCGCGGGCTTGTTGAAGTCGATGCCGCCCTTGCGCGCGTCGAAGCGGCCGTGCGCCCCGAAAACAAGCGTGAGCGCGCCCTGCGCGTCGAACTTGAAGACGCGGTCGGACAGCGCGTCGGCGACCAGGATGCAGTTGCCGTCCGGCGAGACCGCGATGCCGTCGGGCTGGCCCTGGACCGGGTGCTTGTCGTCGGTCCCGCCGGGGATCGGGATAGTCCGCAGGAGTTGTCCCGTGGCATCGAACTCGAGCGCCCTCCCCCCGTCCGGGTCGGCGACGTAGATGTGTCCGGCGTCGTCCAGGGCGAGGGCCGCGGGCCGGCCCAGCGGCCCCGCCTTCTCGTTCTTCGCGTCTTCGTGGTTCTTGTCGTCGTCGTGGTCGTCGCCGTGCGACGACACCGGCGGCAGGTCGAAGCTTAAGACCGGCGTGCCGTCCGGCCCCAGCTTCTGGACGCGGTGGTTCTGCGAATCGGCGACGTAGATGTTTCCGGCGGCGCCGACGGCCACGTCGGTCGGCTGGTTGAACTGCCCGGCCGCGCTCCCCGGCACGAACTGGACGCCGTCGTCGCCCCAGTGCCGCCAGTCCTCGTCGCGGCCGTTCTTGCCGGTCATGCGCCCGACGCTGAGCAGGACCTGACCCGTCGCCGAGACCTCGAGGACGCGGTCATTGTTCGTGTCGGCGATGAAGACGTCGCCGGAGGCGTCCACCGCGACACCCTGAGGCTTGTTCAGCTTCAGCGTCGCCGTCGACGACGTATCGTCCTTGTCCCAGTGATCGTCGTGGTCGTTCCACTTGTCGCGGCCGCCGACGATGCTCAGCGGCGCGCCGGTCGAGCTGAAGACCTGGATCTCGTCGTCGTTGGTGTCGGCGACGTAGATGTTGCTGGTGGAATCAACCGCGACGCCCTGCGGCATGTTGAAGATATCGTCGTTGCCCAGCACCATCAGCTCGCCCGGGTCGCCGACGAAGACGTTGATGGCGACCGAGGCCGTGTTGGCGACCTTGTCGGTCGCCGTCAGTCGCAGGGTCTGCCAGCCCTTAAGGGCGGTGGTGTCCCAGGTCCCGAGCGTGCCCGAGCTGACCGAGACGGCGGCGGAGCTGATCAGCACGTAGCCGGTCGTCGCATTCTCGCCGGAGGCGTACTCTAGGCGGTAGGCGGCGAAATGCAGGTCGGTCGCAGAGCCCAGGACCGGGATCCGACCCTTGACCACCGCGCAGATGCCGGAGCCGCCCCGCGGCGAGACGAGCGCCACCTGCGGCGGTGTGGAGTCCAGCAGCAGGGTCTCGGACTTGACCGCCTCCGCGTTGAGGACGTGATCGACCGAGTAAAACTGGACCGTCTGTAGGCCGTCCGGGGGAGCCAGCGAGAAGGACGACGTGAAGAGCGCGAAGGGCGCAGTCCCGACGGCGACGCGGTAATAGGACGCCTGGACGCCCGAGGCCACGCCGGCGACGATGGGGTCGTTGGCGGCGACGCCGAGCGGCGTCAGCGAACTGACCAAGACCGTGGCGCTGGAGAGCGCGAACTGCGGAGAACCGATCGCCAGCGACGAGTCGGGCGGCGTCGCGTCGGCGCTAAGCGCCAGCAGGTGCGAGGCCTCCACGTTGCCCACGTTGTCCACGGCGCGGAAGACAACCGTGTGCCGTCCCTCGGCGAAGGTCAGCGCGGAGGCGTAGGGAATGAACGCGCCCGAGTCGATCGAGACCTCGATGCGCGCGACCCCCGAGCCGGGGGTCCCGGCGCCCGAGCCCGCGACGCTGGTCGAGAGCGCCGGATCGGCCGCGGCAAGCGTCACGGGCGTCGCGGTCGAGACGTAGAGCGTGCCGTCGGCGGCGGTAAAGGACGGCGAGCCGACCGCCGCCGTCGAGACCGGCGCCGTCGCGTCGATCAGCGCGGTCGTCGAGCGCAGGACCTCCAGGTTGGCGACGTTGTCCTGGCTCTGGTAGGCAAGCGAATGAACGCCCTCGGCGAGCGTGATGGTCGTCAGATACGTCTGGAAGGCGCCGCCGTCGTCCTGCCAGCGAGTGAAGGCGACCCCAGAGGCCGCGTCGGTCGAGATCAGGGCGAAGCGCGTGCCCGAGGAGGCGTAGAAGGTCGAGGCGTCGGGGCCAGGGTACTGCGCGCCGCCGATCACGTCGAGTATCGTCACCGGCGGAGTCGCGTCGAGCGAGACGGTGGCGCTCTTCAGAGACTCCTGGTTGCCCACATTGTCCGTGGCCTGCCAAGCAAGCGTCCGTGGCCCCTCGGGAGAGGTCAGCGTGATCGTCGAGACATAAGGCGCGAACGCCCCGCCGTCGAGCCGATAGAGCAGGTCGTGGACGCCCGAGGCCACGCCCGCGACCAGCGGGTCCTGCGAGGCCAGCGTGAAAGACGTGACCGTGCTGACGAAGAGCGTGCTCGGCGCCTGGTACTGCGGTGCGCCAATCGTCAGCTGAGACACCGGAGCCGTCGCGTCTACGTAGACCGTGGCGGACTTGGTCAGCTCGAGGTTGCCGACGTTGTCCTGGCTCTGGAAGGCGACCGTGCGGATACCCTCGATCAGACCGAAGGTCGAGACGTAGTTCTGGAACGGCGCGCCGTCGAGCGAGTAGCGCGTGAACGAGACGCCCGAGGCCACGTCGTTGGTCACGGGATCGGTCGCGGTCAGCGTGTAGAAGAAGTCCGCCGGGGCGTAGTCGTGCGTGTTCGCTGTGAAGAACGCCCCGCTGGGCGAGAAGGCGGTAACGGGCGGCGTCGCATCGGACTGCAGGCTCAAGGTCTGGACCGCCGAGACGTTGCCGACCTTGTCCACGGCGCGGTAGGCGAGCGTGTGGCG
>JAGWRY010000289.1 GCA_028869495.1 Elusimicrobiota bacterium
CACGAGGACCTGCTCGGCTTCCGCAGCGTGCGCGGCTTCGTGCGCGACCCCGCGCTCGGGCGCCTGCCCGACGGGGCGGACGTGGACCGGATCATCGCGCAGATCTCGGGCCAGTTCGGCATCCCGCGCGCCGACGTCCTCGCGACGGCCGCCCGCTTCCGCCTGAACGAGAAGAGCCCGCGCCGGGACTGGCTGGCGGTCTACGACCGCCTGGAGGCCGCCAACCGCAGCCACTTCACGCGCCTCGACTCGCGCAAGTACGAGGGCTGGTCGAGCTTCCGCGAGCTGGCCGACCGCTCCTACGCGCCGGGCTGGCGCGGCGCGCTCCAGCGCGCGCTGGAGCTCCACAAACTCTTCGTCGGCTTCGCGGTCCGCTTCCCGTACCACCTGTTCGACCAGTTCGTCTTCCACTACTTCCGCCAGCCGATCGCGTTCGAGTTCTTCCACGCCGGCCAGGACTTCTTCGTCTACGCGAAGGACCGCGACGGCAAGCCGGAGAAGGGTCTCGCGCAAAAGTGGCTAGAGGCCTCGCTGCGCGACCAGTTCTACCGCGGCGGCGGGGTCCTCTCGCGCCTGCGCGAGCGCGCCTGGTACCGGCGCGCGGAGCGCTGGGCGCTGCGGCCCCTGATCCTGCCGCTGGGGACCTTCCTGTCCCGCCGCTTGAGCCTCGCGATCGCCAGCGCGGTCGCGATGGGCCTGCTCGGGGCCTTCGCCCCGGCCCTGCCGCTCTCCTTCGCGCTGACCGCGATCCCGTACGTCGGCCCGGCCCTGGTCGCGGCGCTCAACGGCCTGCCGGTCCTCGTCGCGGCGGCGCCCTTCGTCGGCCACGCGCTGGCGCCGGTCGTCGCGGCGGCGACGGGCGCGCTCGTCAAGGACCTGGTCCTCGGGCCGATGCTCAACACCTTCATCCTGTCGACCCTGCTGACCTTCCCGGCGTCCGCGGGGGAGAGCCTGGCGATCGCGCGCGACGCGCACCCGCTCTCCCGCCTGTCGGCGCGCGAGATCGCGTCGGCGCTGGGCCGCACGGCGGTCTCCGGCCGCTTCTGGCGCGCGAATCTGAAGTCGTTCCTGGGGCTGGCGACGGTCGGCTCGGAGATCGCGGGCATCATGAGCTACGCCGGGAGCGTCGACGCCGCCGTCAATCCCGCCTATCAGGCCGTGACCGGCGGGCACTTCGGTCCGTTCGGCCTGTTCCACGCGATCGGCTCGGCGATCGAGCGCCCGAAGGGGCAGAGCGTGATCCCGTTCGGCGGGGCGATCACCTGGGGCAGCTCCATCCTCTATAACGCGCAGAACCTGGCCGGCTTCAACCTCTCGAACGCGGTGATGCACGCGGCGATGGGCGCGCAGTCCTGGGCCGGCTTCGAGAGCTCCGCCTACGTGGGCGAGGCGCCGGCCGCGGCGCTCGTCCACGCGGCGTCGGCGCGCGACGGCGCGAAGCTCCCGTTCGATCCGGACCTGTGGAAGGCGCCGCCGGCGAAGGTCGCCGCGCGCATCGAGGCGCTGGTGAAGTCCGACGGGCTGGGCGCGGAGCTCGCCGCGGTCAAGGAGCGCATGGCCGTCCTGCGCCGGAGCCTCGGCGACGACCGCGCGACCTTGGCCGGGCTCGAGAAGCGGAGCCGGCCGGTCACGCCGGCCGAGCGGGCCGACTACGAGCGCCTGCTCAAGCAGCTGAAGGGCACGCAGGCCGAGGACTACGTCCGCTCGAAGCTCGCCGAGAACTCCGACCTGCTCAAGGGCGACCCGGGCGCGCGGACGGAGATCGCGCGCCTGAAGACCCTGCAAAAGGAGTATCACGACCTCCTGCCGCCGCCGCCGAACCACCGCGACGGCTACTGGGACGAGCTCAGCACCCGCCAGGCCGCCTTCGGCGCGCTCGCGCAGAGGCTGAAGGCCTACGAGAGCGGCCGGGCGACGGTCGGCGTCGTCCCGCGCGCGCCGCTGGACCCGAAGGTCCGCGCGCAGATCGAGGCCCTGGTCGGCGAGATCGAGCGCCAACGGACCGAGGTCAAGGCGGAGATGGCCCAGCGCGACGCGACGCAGAACCTCCTGCGCGCGGCCAACCAGATCCGCAACCACGCGCTGCACGAGCGCCGCGACGGCAAGGACATGCTCGCCTTCCACCAGGACTTCGCGAAGCTGGCCACCGTGATGGACCTGGCGCTGTCGCTCAACGAGATCGGCGCGGCCGAGGCCGCGATCTCGCAGATGATGAGCCTGCTCGAGGCCAAGCGCCAGGCGATCCTGGCCTCCGAACAGCAGAACCAGCAGGGCCAGCAGGGCGCGGCGGCCGACCAAAGCCAGATCGACCAGTGGAAGAAGGACGCGCAGAGCGCCGTTGACGGCGACCAGTCGTCGCAGAAGAGCATGGCCGACCTCGAGACCGAGGCCGCGATGGCGGCCTCGCGCACGACGCAGTTCCAGCAGACGATCAGCGCGTTCCTCGCCTCGATCGACGCGATGGACAAGGGCTCCAGTCCCGACGCGGCGACACAGTACCAGAAGGACCTGGACATGCTCGCGCAGGTCGCGCAGTGGCGCACGAGCGGCAATCCGAACGATCCGACCGCGTTCAGCCTGAAGGGCTTCCAGGACGACCTCGCCGAGGTGAACGGCGACCTGTCGCAGGCTCAGTCGGGCCTGGACCAGATCAAGACGATGCCGACCGAGTACGCGGGCACGCTCGTCGTGCTCGTCCCCGGGCCGGCGGTCACCGCGACGAACCCGACGAAGGCGCAGGTCCTGCAGATCCTCGCCGACCGCAAGACCTACTGGCAGCAGAAGCTGGCGACCTACCAGTCGGACCTCGACCAGGTCAACCAGATGGCGGACCCGAACCACGTCCTGGTCGACGAGTTCGGCCTCTCGCACAGCTACAACGCCTCCGTCGCGGACCTGACGACCCTGCATCCCGGGAATCCGGCGGCGGGCTCGAAGGCGGACGCCCTGCAGGACCTCAAGCAGCTCGATCAGGTCGCCGCCGAGCTCAACTCGGTGACCGGCTCGAACATCCCGATGCTGTCGGGGCTGTCCCTCGACCAGCTGCAGACCGCGATCAAGACCTACGGCGACTCCCTGAAGGCGGTGAAGTTCCCCGCGGGAGCGGACACGCCGGTCACGCACCAGGCCAAGATGGACCTGATCCTGGCCGCCCAGCTGACCCCGCTGGCCGCGCGGGCGATCGTCAACTGGTCGGTCGACCAGGCGACGATCGACACGTACGACGCCGCGCTGGCCCCCGGCGGGGCGCTGACGGTCGCCAAGAGCGGCCTGACGCGCGTCGTCGGCATGATCGACGCGATCCTGGCGGACGCGGACCAGGACGTCGCGTTCGTGCAGACGGGACAGGGCGGCGGCCAGGCCCTGATCGACCGCAAGACGGCGCTCCTGCAGGACACGATCGTCCCGGGGCTGACGCAGGCGAAGTCGATGCTCGGCACGCTGATCACCTACGAGCAGGGCTCGATCGCCGACGTCAGCGGGCAGAGCAGCCAGTACTACACGCTGTTCTCCTCCGAGCAGACCCTGCTGAGCCAGACGCAGGACCTCTACAATAAGACCCTGCCCTGGTCGCTGGCGAGCTTCGGCGGCGCGCCGGGCGACGTCCCGGGCTCGCTCGCGTCGATCGCGGCCTGGAAGGCGTCGCTGCAGCAGTACATCGACGGCTATACCGACGCGCAGGGTTTCCACGAGGGCATCACCCAGTACCAGAAGGACGTCGCCGACCGGCAGTGCCAGTCCGGCTGCACGCGCACCGAGACGCTCTACGGCGAGACCCAGCCCTACAGCCTCTACGGCAAGATCTCGCAGTACGGCGCCGAGAAGACCCAGCGCGCGGCCGAGATCAACCAGCAGGACGCGCAGATCAACGAGATCCTCGGCAAGCTCGACGCGCTGACGCAGGGCAAGTACAACCTGAAGTCGTACCTGCTGCCGACCGGGATCGGCACCGGAGCGGCCGACGTCGCGAAGATCCAGGCGCTCGTGGACGCGAACACGATCCCGAACCTCGGCGACGTCCTCAAGCAGGTCGGCGACGACGCGCAGGCCGCCACCGGGACCGGCTCGATCAGCATCAGCGCGGGCAGCGACGGCACCGTCCCGGTCGGCACCCAGCCACCGATCACGATCTCGCAGGAGCAGCAGATCGCCCTGCTGGCCCTCGACGCGGCCAAGCGCCTCGTGCCGTCGAGCCTGGCCCAGCCGCAGAGCGCGCCCGAAGCCTACGCGGTCGCGCGCTACCTGTTCTCGGACGCCGAGGTCTCGGCGTCGCAGGACGCGCTGACGAACCAGATCCCGCAGGCGATCCAGTTCCTGAACGACGCGTCGAAGTCCCTCGGCGCCGCGATCTCGCAGACCGCGCTCGACGCCGCGTACGTGAACTCGAACGGGACCAGCGAGACTCCCGACGCGCTCTACGCGCGCAAGGCCGCGATGTTCCAGTCCCTCGACGCGTTCCTGAAGGAGGCCGGGTCGTTCTACGGCCTGAAGACCTCGTGGGACCAGGGCGCGTTCGCGACGATCGACAAGGTGTCGACGTACTACGACTCGCTGAACACGATCTACACGAAGGGCGGGACGGTCAACACCAACGAGATCACGGCCGTCGACAAGATGGAGCAGGCGCTCCAGAGCACCCTCAGCGGCCTGGAGCAGACCAAGGCCAAGGTCACGTCGTGGATGTCCCAGCTCGATCCGAAGGAGCAGAGCGCGCTGCGCCGCGTCAGCGACGACGTCTCGAACATCCAGGACAAGACGAAGGCGGTCCTCGATTCGAACATCCAGTGGCACCAGCTCCAGGACCAGCTGTCGCGCTCGCGCGACATCATCTCGGCGGACCTGACGCGGATCGACGGCTCGCAGAACCGCCTGTCCGCCCTGCTCGCGCGCCCCGACGTGCAGGACTCCCTGCCGCCCGACCTCGTGCGCCGCATCGACGACCTGCACCTCGGACGCGGCGCCTGGGAGATGGGCGGCGCGCGCGGCCGGGCGCAGGCGATCGTCGTCAAGAAGAGCGAGTACTCGGCCTTCCTCGACACTTTGCTCGGGATGCTGACGCAGGGCGCGGCCCAGCTCTCCCAGCAGGACGTCTCGGCGATCAAGACCAGCCTCCTGCAGAACCCGCAGGGCCTGTCGTCCTTCATCCCGGGCGCGGGCGTGATGGACTTCGGCAACACCGCCGACGGCTTCTACCTGGTCTACCAGTCGAACTTCTCGGTGCCCAACGGGCTCAACACCGGCACCTGGGTGACCCTCGGCAACGTCGGGCGCCTGTGGGGCAGCAACGTCAGCGTCAGCGGCTACGCGTTCTCGAGCCCCCCGAGCTCCGGCGGACAGAACGCGCCGTACGGAGACAAGGGCGTCGAGGTGCAGGTCGAGTCCCTCCAGCACGAGAACTCGGTCAACTACCTGAACATCGACCTCCACCGCTTCGGCCTCGACATCCCGCCCGACAACTCGTTCGTCTCGAACGCGACCGAGAGCCGGCTGATGATCTTCGACGACTACGCGATGATGATGATGGGCGGCAAGCTCTACGTCGGCCTGGCCGGCTACGGGGACGCGGCGCTCAGCAGCCCCGGCGACCACCCGTACTACTACGGCGGCAACCTGAAGACCTCGCTGAAGCTGACCGAGGTGATGAGCCTGAACGCCTCGCAGCAGGAGCTCTTCGCCAACGACCCGCGGGCGTTCCTGCAGAACGTGAACCTGGACTTCACCGGCTACGACCCGAGCCTGAACCAGAACTTCGCGATCGCGGCCCAGGGCGACCACAAGACCTTCTCGCGCACGCAGATCGGGCCGAGCTTCGACATCAACCGCCTGCTGCACCCGGACGGCGGGGGCGACACGTTCACGGTGGACCTCTACTACGCGAAGACCGCCGGCACCGACGACATCAACCAGCAGTCGCTCGGCGCGGCGGTGGTCAAGGGCTTCTCGATCAGGAACGACGCGGGCAAGACCTGGCTGCGCATCGACAACCGCGTCAACGGGGAGGTCGGCCAGCAGGCGAACACGCTCGGCGACACGCTGTCGTTCACCCTGCCGGACAAGGGCATCGTGATCAGCGGGCAGGGCGAGATCGTCGGCGGGCAGAGCACGCGCTACGCGCAGATCGAGAAGAAGACCGGCGACAACACGGCGATCGCGCTCGGCTACGGCTCGCAGTACGTCGGCCAGCCGGACCGCCTGTCGGTCACGCTGAACACCTCGTTCACGCTCGCCCAGCTCTGGCAGGCGGTCGCCGACGGCTCGGGCAAGGCCCTGCACGGCGGCGAGACGCTCAAGCCGTTCAACTCGGACCTGGCCGCCTTCTTCAAGGAGGGCGCCGCGGACGGCGCGGCCCCGTCGGCGACGGTCCAGGAGCTCGAGCGCGTCTACGAGACGGACATCGGGCGCAAGCTGATCTCGCAGGACGTCGGGACGCTGACGCGGGACGTCCAGGACCTGCGCAAGGCCGGCGCGTTCATGGACAACACGCGCGTGCGCGGCATGGTCGGCTTCACGTCGAACGCGGTCTCCAACGACGTCGCCGACCTCGCGGTCGGCGGCGGCTTCGAGGTCGGCACCTACACGGAGATGACGCTGACCAAGACGCAGAAGGCGCTGATCCGGGACAAGTCCGCCAGCCTCTACCGCGACGGCCTGCGCCTTCAGGACCGCCTGCTGGAGACGACGAAGCAGTGGCAGGCCGCCGTCGTCGACGTCGCCGAGGCGCAGTGGGAGCTGCGGCTGGCCGACTACGAGGCCAAGAACGCCCCGTCGGAGGCGGTCCGCCGCGAGGCCGGGGTGCGCGTCGCGCGGGCGCGGGACGCCCTCGACCAGGCCCTGCTGCGCTACGACGCGCTGACCGGGCGCGACCCGTCGTCGCCGCCGCCGTTCGCCGACCTGACGACGAAGGACCTGGCCGGCCTGATGAGCTCGATCCGGACGCTGATCGCGGCGCCCGACCGCTACAAGACGATCCTCGGCCAGCTGTCGCCGGACGAGCTGAAGACCGGGAAGACGCCGTTCAACGCGATGGACTGGCTGCCGTGGATCGACAAGTTCTCGCTCGGCTTCGGCGTCCAGTACCAGGACATGCTGGCCAACCAGGCGCTGACGATCGGCGCGTCGGTGCGCCTGCCGATCTACGACCCGCGCAGCAAGGCGGTCAATCACGCCTACGTTCTCGACAGCCGCGCGGCGCTCGACGAGATGGGGCAGATCTACGACGCGCGCCGCCAGGCCGCCGCGGGCGAGGCCGCGAGCGCGCGGGCCTGGGCGGCGCAGGCGCGCCTCACGGACGGCCGGGTCCCGGCGGCGTCGGCGGCCATGATCGACGCGATCCGGCGCTACCGCAACGGCCTGGACCTGGGCCCCGACCAGCTGCGGGGCGCCTTCGACGCCTGGCGCTGGTACGCGCTGGCCTCGGCGCAGGCGCAGTCGCAGGCGGCGCTCGCGCAGGCGCAGGCGGACGTCGACGCCCCGTTCCTGCCGAAGACCCCGCTGCCGTCGGGCCTGGTCCGGATCGACTCGGTCGACGACGCGGTCCGGCAGGCGTTCGCCGGGGCGCACGACCTCGCCGAGGTCTCGGAGCGCGCGGCCGCGGCCGACGCGATGGCGCGCGCCGAGAACAGCCGCGTGCAGAAGTTCTGGCTCGACCTGGGCGTCGGGACGGGCCTGACCGCCAAGGGCCTCGGCTGGATCCCGTCGATCGGGATCACCGGCATCCCGGTCACGCCGGTCTTCGGCTTCGAGCTCAAGCCCGAGGAGCTGCGCGAGCTGCAGGTGAGCCAGCACCGGAACCAGAAGGCCTACTACGACGCGCTGCAGACGCGCCTGAAGGTCGGCCTCGAGGTCGAGTTCTACCAGAACATCGTCGCCCTGCGCTCGGCCGAGACGCGCCTGCAGCTCTACGACCAGGAGGTCCTGCCCGCGCTGAGGAACGCGGGCGGCGGCTCCGCGGCCGAGCTCAAGCTCGCGCAGGCGGAGGTCGGTCGGCGGCAGACCGCGCTGATCCGCGATCAGGCGCGGGCGACCTTGAACCTCCTGCTCGGCCGCGCGGCGGACTCGCCGCTCGAGATCGACGTCGACGAGGCCTCCGCGCTGAAGGCGCTGTCGTCGCTCTTGGCCGCGCAGGATCCGGTCGGGACCGAGAAGGCCATCCTGGCCGCGCGCGTCGGCGTCTCGAAGGCCGTCGAGGACATGGTCGACAAGAACCTGAAGGTCGACGTCCTCCAGCTGGAGCCGGTCTCCCTCGTCGTGCGCGCGCTGGGCCGCCTGATCGGCACGCTCAGCGACAAGCCGATCTACAACCCGGACGACGCGGCCGCCGCGCGCATCCAGGTCCTGTCCGACGAGCGCGCCCGCGACGCCTACGACGGCCGGCGCGCCGACCAGGCCGCCGTCCAGTACGCGCGCCTCCGATCGGACAGGAAGCAGCTGGAGACGCTGCGCGACCCGAAGCGGACCGCGCAGACCCCGGACGTCCTGCTCCAGGAGAACGCGCTCGCGGCCGACCTGTACGGCGCCGAGGCGAAGCTCCTCGAGCTCGGCGAGGACCCGAACGCGGTCCCCTCCGGCCGGGGGAAGGCGCCGACCAGCTGGGCGGACCTCACGCGGCGCCTGGCCGCCGCCGAGCAGGCGCTCTCGCCGGCGCCCGCCGACGGCGCGCCGAACGTCCCCGCGGCGCCGACCGAGTCGCAGGGCTCCGGCGCCTACGCGCGCTACTACTACGCGAAGCAGACCCTCGGCCACGCCCCGATCGACCGCGGCTACCTCGAGGGCTGGATCGAGCTGCGCCTGAAGGACCCGAGCACGCCGCCCGAGACCCTGCTCGCGCTCGCGAAGCTGCGCGACGAGAAGGCGGGGCGCCTGTACCAGGACCAGCTGGTCGGCGCGTCGGCGCAGGCCGACATCCTGGCCGCCGGCTTCGCCGCCGACGTCCGTCTCCAGCGCTGGGTCGCGGCGCGCGAGCGCACGGCCTCGGACGCCGAGAAGACGCGCCTGGCGTCCTTCGACGGCGCGCTCGCCGAGCGCCTGCACGACGAGGGGGGGCGCATCGCGTCCCTGCTGGGACTGCCGGCGGGCGCGACGCTCGATTCGCTCGAGGCCTTGGTGCCGGAGCAGAAGGCGGACGGGAAGGACCCGTCGGCCCTCGCCGACGACCTGATCGCGAGCATCCGCAAGCGCCAGATCGGCGAGATCCGCCGCACGCTCTTCTCGGGCGGCCTGCCCGCGGGCCTGACCTCCGACGACGACCTGATGTCGCAGATCAAGGCGAACACGATCGCCGAGCGGATGAGCTACAAGGGCTTCACGCCGGTCGCCGCGGCGGGCGTGTTCCGCGGCACGAAGGTCCTCGGAGCCTTCATGGAGGCGCCGGACCCGCGCGACATCCAGCGCGGCCTCGAGAACGTGATGTCGGACCTGCTGCGCAAGCAGCTGGAGAGCGACGGGCGCATGCAGGAGCTGACCTTGCGCCTGCATCAGCTGATGAGCCAGGTCGCCGACGGCTCGCGCGAGCTCGAGGCCGAACGGCGCGAGATCCAGGCCGCCGAGGCGGACCTGAAGGCGCGGACCTACTTCGCGGCGACGAAGGATCCGGCGGCCGTCGCCGCGCAGGAGGCCGCCCAGCAGAGGCTCGTCGCCGACTGGTCCGACTTCGCGAAGACGATGGTGGACACGAAGTCGGCCTTCATCACGCTGGTGACCGAGCTCGACGCCCTGGGAGCCGGTTCGGACGGGACCCTGCGCCCGTACCTGCCGGGCGCCGCGCCGGCCCCGCGCCTGGACGCGCGCGGCGACCTGCTCGACTTCTGGACCGAGCGCCTGACCGACCCGTCCTTCGAGGCGGCCGTGGACGCCCGGCTGGCCGGCGTCATGCCGGTGGACGCCGCGGCGCGCGCGCGGGTGGCCGCCGCGGCCGACGCCTACCGCCGGGCGCTCAAGGACGCGGCGGCGGTCCGCGACCGCGACTACGCGACGCCGCGCAAGCTCGACCTGCTGTCGCGCAACGACGTCGAGGGCAAGCGCCTGGCCCTGCGCGACGCCGTCGAGGCCGAGATCGGCGGCCTCGGCGCCCTCGACCCGCGCCTGCACCCGGAGACGGCCCGCAAGCTGATCGAGTTCTTCGAGACCGAGGCCAGGAACGCCGCGGCGGCCGGAGCCGCCAGCCGCTCGACCCAGCTCGCGGTCGGCGACGAGATGCGCCGGGCGTTCTGGAACGCCTCGTCGCCGACGCCGGAGGAGGCGGCCGCCTACGCGCGCCTGGACGCCCTCGAGAAGAAGGTCGAGGACGCGCGCGAGGCCCTGATGACCGACTACCTCGCGCAGAAGGACGACGGGGACCCGGGCCTCTTCACGCTGACGAACGCGCGCCTCGACGACTACCTGAAGGCTCAGCACGCCTACGACCGCGAGATGATCGCGGTCGCCGACAGCCCGACGTTCCTGAAGGACCCGTCGCGCGCGCGCCTGCTCAACGCGGTCCACGAGATCCGCCCGAGCTTCGACCGCGAGCTCGCGCGCGCCCAGCACGGGCGCGGGATCGCCGCGCTCGGCGCGCTGATCATGCTCGAGAAGACCCGGCTGAGCGCGGCGCGCTGGAGCCGCCGCCCGCCGGGCGAGATCGACGCGATCGCCGCCTCCCTGCAGAGCCTCCGCGAGATGCGCGACCGCTGGACGCAGGGGAAGGACTCGCTCCAGCCGGTCTACGCGCTCGCGGTCCGCGACGGCGGCAAGACGACCTGGAGCGTCCCCGGCTGGCTGACGGCCGCGCAGTTCCGCTCGATGCTGAGCCGGGACCCGCACGAGGCCGGCAAGACGAACGTGATCTACGAGCGCGACGGGCATTACTACCTCGACCGCTGGGACCCCGGCTCGGGGAAGGTCTCGTCCGCCCGCTATGAGGTGATCGGCGGCGTCGACGTCGCGCGCGCGCTGTCCGCGGACGCGCGCGCGGCGCTGACGGACAACGCTGCGGCCCGGGACCTGTACGCGCGGCTGACGCGCCCGAACAACCCGCCGGACTTCGTCGCGGTCGGCGGGCCGGGCCAGACGACGACGGAGTACAAGTTCGGCGACGTCTTCGCGCCGAAGTCCCCCGCCGACCCGAAGGGCGGCCTCTACGAGCAGGGCCGGCTGTTCTTCTTCGAGGCCCCGCGCGCCGACGGAGGCCCGCAGGCGGCGCTGAACCCGCTCGACGCGCTGTCGCGGCGGCCGGAGGACGTCGTCGTCGAGCTCTACGGCGGCAAGGCGCCCCTGTCCGCGATCGGCCGCGACCGCTTCCCGACCCTGCAGAGCCTGAAGGACTCGGACGCGGCCTCCGACTTCCGCGTGCTCGTCTTCTCGCCGACCGGCGCGGAGGCGCTGGCCGCGCACGAGCGGGAGTACCAGGCCGAGCAGCTGCGGCGCGGCTGGATCGAGGTCAAGCTCGACAGCTTCGGCTTCGCGCGCGACGCGCAGGGCCGCATGACCCAGCTCTACCGCACGCAGGACGACTTCGACGCCCAGCGCAAGGCCTTCGCCAACGCGCAGCGCGACTTGGCCGCGGCGAAGGCCGCGCGGGCGGCGGCTCTCGAGGCCAAGGACGCGGCGCAGGCCGCCGACGACAAGGCCCAGGCCGCGCTGACGGCCGCCTCGGACCGCCTGCGCGCCCTGCGCCCCGCGCCGTCCTCGGCCGAGGCC
>JAGWRY010000290.1 GCA_028869495.1 Elusimicrobiota bacterium
CCTCCGCGCCGGCCGCGGCCCCGCGCTCCGCCGCCGCGGGCGTTCCCGCCCTCTCCCGCGCCTCCGCCCCGGCCGCGGCGTCGTCCTCCGAGGAGAAGGCCCCGGCGGCGCCGCCGTCGCCCGTCCGCCTCGAGGGGCAGGGCCTCCAGAAGGGCGACAAGTTCCTCGGCGGCGGCGCGCCGTCCGCCCCCTCGGACGCGCGCGGCGACGACTGGATCGACACGAAGGGCGTCGTCGGGATGTTCGTCCAGCGCTCGATCAGCATCGCGCTCTTCATCCAGACCGCGCTCGCCTACCCGCTGATCGCGATCCACGCCGTCGGCGTCGGCACCTTCGGCGTGCTGATGGCGCTGGGGCCGCTGGCCGCGATCGCGACCGGCCCGCTGAACGGCCTGATCGCCGACCGGATGTCGCCGCGCAGCGGCCTGATCATGCTGTCGCTGATCCGCGCCGCGCAGACGGCGGCCCTGCCGATCCTCGCCCACTTCGCGCTGCTGAACTTCTCGACCCTGCTGATGATGTCGATCGCCAACGGCTGGCAGCTCTCGCTCTTGATGACGAGCGAGAACGCGTACTTCCGCCGCCTGGCCGGCAAGAACCACCTCAACAACATCTACTCGCTCAGCGCGGTCAACTACCTGTCCCTGCAGGTCTTCCTGACCCTGATCCTCGGCGTCGGCTCCCTGATCGACGTCTGGGGTCCGATGATGCCGTTCATCGCCTCGTCGATCGTCCTGCCGGTCGTCGTCGTCCCGCTGATCTGGTTCCTTGTCCCGAACACGAAGCTGGCCGCGGCCGCCGCGCAGGCGAGGTCCGCGGCGGCGTCGCTGGCCGAGCGGGCGCGCGCCCTCGTCGAGAAGGCGAAGGCCCTCGGCCGCCGCTACTGGATGGAGGCGGGGCTGGCCGCGGGCGCCCTCGGCGTCTATCTCGCCTTCCACACGACCCTGCCGCTGTCGGGCGCGCTGTTCTGGTGGGTCTCGCGCACGGACGGCTTCAAGTCGGTCTGGAAGCAGAAGAACATGCGCGCGACGATGCTGCTGTCGGCGCTGGCCTTCGGCATGATCTACCCGTTCCAGTACATGGCCCTGCCGCTGATGGCGGCGGCGCTCGGCGGCGCGGCCGGCAAGGGCGCGATCCTCGGCCAACTGCTCGGCGCGCTCTTCTTCGGCCAGCTGGCGGCCAACGCGAGCCAGACCAATATCCCCGCGATCAAGATCCCGTTCACCGGCAGGTCGGTCCAGGGCCAGCGGCTGGTCCAGGGCGGCGTCATCGCGATGGCCGCCGTCTGGAGCCTCCTGCGCCTGTTCCCGGGCAATCTCCTCGCCGCGGCCGGCGCCGCGGCCCTGGCCGCCGTCCTGATGTACGGCGGCTCGAAGCTGACCGACCGGGGCTGGGTCAAGAACCTCGGCCTGGGCCTGGCCGCGGCCTCGCTGCTGCCGCTCTTCTTCTGGGGCTCGATGCCGGCGATCTTCGGCGGGATGATGATGCTCGGCCTCTTCTCGGGCCCGACGCAGGTCGCGCTGAACGGCTACTTCGGCCGCAACGCCCGCGAGGCCAGCGTCGGCAACGCCTTCGGCGTCAGCTCGTCGATGAACAACTCGGCCACCTCGCTCGGCTACGGCCTGCTGACCCTCCTCGTCGGGCTGTTCTCGCCGGTCTTCCCGGGCGTGATGATGCCGCTGACCGGGATCTTCCTCGCGATCGGCGCGGTCTTCTTCTTCGCGCCGCGCCTCCTGCCCGGCCTGGCCGACAAGAGCTTCAAGACGGCCGCCCCGGCCGGCTCCCAGAAGTAGCCGTCGTGCCGATTAGGCTATAATCGCGGCCATGCCGTCCCTGCGCGTCGCCTCCGTCGAACTCCTGGACCACGTCGCCGACCCCGCGTCGGGCCAGTCGCGCGTGCGCGTCGCGCTGGAGGGGGGCGCCTCCGCGTCCTTCCTCTCCGCGACCTTCGACCGCCCGGCGGCGTGGATGAAGGAGAAGAAGCTCGACCACTGGTTCGACGAGCCGGTCCTCTACGTCGGCCGCCTCGACCCGGAGACCCTGCGCGCGGCCGCGGACGCGATGGCGGCGGACCTCGGCGGCTACTGGCTGCGCTACTACCGCGCGGCGCCGGGGGCCCCGTCGAAGGTCGGCCTCGGGACGGCGACCGCGGACCGCGTCGAGGGCGGGCGCGGCGTCGTCGAGGCGGTGCTGAAGGACGGGCGCGAGTTCTCGATCCTGGCGGCGACGCCCGAGTGGTGGCGGGAGGAGGCGGCGCGCCGGGCCCTGCGCTTCTACTACGGCCCGCTGGTGCTCTTCGTGCGCCGCCTCGACGCGGCGCACGCGCGCCGCGCGGCCAAGCGCATGGCGGAGACCGACGAGCTCCTCTTCTGCCGCTACGACACGCCGCGGCGCGACCTGCCCGAGATCCTCGACTCCTTCCAGTCTTCGCATTCCTAGCTGGGCCCTTGGACGGACCGGCGCGCGGGCCCTTTAGCGCGCCGCCGCTGGGACCTTCGCCGCGTCCTCCCTCCGGGGCGAGTTGATAGGATGTCGTCGCCATGAAACGAGCGGCGGCGGCTCTCGTCTCGCTGTCGCTGGCCGTCCTGGCCTTCCCGCCCGTCGCCTGGTCGCAGGTCGCCGAGGCCGCCCGCGCCGCCGCGCCGGCGCCGTCGCTCCCGCCGGCGATCCCCGCCGTCTCCGGCGCCGAGCTCGCGCTCCCGTCCGCGTTCGGCGCGCCCGCGCTCTCCGCGCCGCCGTCCCTCGCGGCTCCG
>JAGWRY010000291.1 GCA_028869495.1 Elusimicrobiota bacterium
AGGCCCATTCGCTTTCTTTCCTTGCGCGTTCCCATGTTTCGAGTGTAACAGGCGGTCGAAGGCCGCGCAAGCGAGGGAAGCGCCGTCACCCTACGAACAAGCCCGTCGTTTTGTTCCGGAGGCCGTCAGCGCGCCGGCTCGGAGAGGGCCCGGCGCGCGCCGTCGGGGTCGCCGGAGGCGATTCGGGCGAACGCGCTCAGCGCGCGGCCGGCGCGCGCGCGGCGCGCGGCGACCGCGCGCGAGTACGAGAGTCCCGGCGCCCACTTCACGGCGAGGTCGTCGAGCATCACGCGCCAACGGGGCTCGAGGGCGCGCGCGTCGCCGAGGAGGAACGGGACCTTCGCGTAGACGGCGACGTCGGCGGGCAGCGAGCGCTCGAGCGGGGCGCTCGCCGCGAGCAGGCGGTCGACCTCGTCGAGCGACGAGGCCCAGGCGTCGGAGCGCAGGAGGTCGAGCGCCTTCTGCTCGTCGGCGCGGACCTCGGCGACGGCGACGGTCAGGGCCTGGCCGCGGCTCTTGTAGGCGGCGCGCTCGCCGGCGGGGACCGGCGCGGCGTCGATCGCGGCGACGAGCTCCGGGGTCAGGAAGCCGACGAGCGGATCGAGGTCCGACAGGCGCTCGTCGATCGCGGCGGCCGTGATCCAGCGCGCGGCCTCCTTCTGCCGGAGCCCGAGCTCGACGAGGAGGCCCTTCGTGATCCGCGACGGATCCTTGCTGACGGCGGCGGCGGCCAGGAACGCGCCCAGCGCGGCGCGCACCTCCGCCGTGAGCTCCGCGCGCTCGGCCAGGCGCGGCGGGAGCTTCGCGCCGGGGGCCTTCGCGTCCAGGCGCTTCTCGAGCGCGTCCGGATCCTTCCAGTCGCGCGCGGTCAGGGTCGTCCCGGACGCGCGGGCCAGCGCGAGGATGCGCGCGCTCTGCAGGCGCGCCTCGAGGTTGCGCGCGTCGTAGTCCATCCCGTAGCCCGGGTAGGACAGCGTCGCGTAGTCGAGCTTGCCGGTCTCGATCAGCCGCGGCGCGCCGGGCGGCCGGGAGCGGCTGAGCTCGCTCTGCAGGGCCATCAGCTTCGGCGAGTAGCCGTGGAGATTGCCGGCGCTCAGGCGGTCGTAGTAGCCGGCGAAGCCTCCTCCGCGGACGAAGCCGGCGCGGGAGTAGCCGGCGGCCGGCGGTTTGGAGGACGGCGGCCGGGTCAGGACCGTGTTCGACTCGGCGCCCTGCCCCTCGAAGAGCGTGCGCAGGAGCTCGCGGCGCTCGTCGTCGGACATCTGCGCGCCCTGCCGGCGCAGGAGGTCCGACCGGCGCGCGGTCCGGCCGAGCTTGCCGAACAGCGTGCGCTGCATGTCCGCTCTCTCGTGGAACGAGGCCCGGCTCGCGGCGAGGAAGGAATCCTCGAAGTCCGTGTTCCCGTTCTTGTCGTCGTGCGCGAGGCCGATCGCGACGCGCGCGGCGGCCTCCGGGTCGTTCCGGACCCAGTCCTCGGCCGCCGCGAGTTGGACGTCGCGGTCGCCGGAGTCGGTCAGCTCGCCGATCAGCTTCGAGCGGACGATGCGCTGGGCCACGGCCTCGACCAGGCGCGGGTTCGCGCCGAGGTCGTTCTTGATCTGCTCGACCTCGGAGCCGGAGGCCGACGACTTGGAGCTGGACGGCTCGTCCTGCGCGCGCGGGCGCGGGGCCGCGAGCAGGAGGGCGGCGGCGGCGAGGGCGGCCGCGCGG
>JAGWRY010000292.1 GCA_028869495.1 Elusimicrobiota bacterium
GCAGGCCGCCGCGGAGAGCGACAGCGAGCCGGCGAGAGCCGGCGCGGAGGCGGAAAGGGCGGGGACGGCGAGCGGCGCGCCGTCGAGAGGGACCGCGGCGCGGACCGCCTCGACGACGGCGGCGGGAGCGGGGGACGCCAGGGACAGGGACAGCGCGGCCGCGAGGGCGCGCGCGAGGGTCGAGCGCTTCATCGAACGATAGTTTCGCAGGAATCCCGCCGCGGGTCATGAGACCAACGGGGAAGGGGCGGGCGGATTTTGGGCCCACGGGGCCGGGCCTCGGTCCTAGGCGGGGGGCCTAGAAGGTCAAGACGAGCTTGCCGACGGTGCGCCCGGACTCGAGCGCGCGGTGCGCGTCGGCGGCGCGCTCGACGGGGAAGGCCGTCACGGGGACCTTCTTCAGGCGCCCCTCGCCCGCCCAGGCCGCGATCGCGTCGAAGCCCGCCTTGGCGAGCTCGGCCTTCTCGGTCAGGAACACGACGTTGAAGCCCATGACCGCCCGGTTGGCGGCGGTCAGCTCGAGCGGGGAGAAGCGCGGCACCCTCAGCCAGTTCCAGGCCAGCTCGGGCAGGAACGGCCGGCGCCCGCGCGGCATGATCTCGGCGAAGCCGTAGACGACGAGGCGGCCGCCCAGGCGCAGGCGCTCGAAGCCGGGCCGCAGAGTCGTCACGCCGTTGGCGTCGAAGATCGCGTCGAGGCCGTCCGGCGCGGCGCGGTCGATCTCCTCCCAGAGGCGCGGGCCGCGCACGACCACGGCGTCCGCGCCGAACTCGCGCGCGACCGCGGTCTTGGCCTCGGAGCCGACGACGCCGACCGTCCGGCACCCGAGGATTCTCGCCTGCTGGAGGAGCGCGGTCCCGACGCCCCCGGCCGCCGAGTGCACGAGCAGGACCTCGCCCGGCGCGGCGTGCGCGACCGAGACGAGCGCGTGGTGCGCGGTGAAGTGGACGGCCGGCAGGGCCGCGCAGTCGGCGAAGTCCCAGCCCGCGGGCATCGCGCGCAGGCGCGCGGGCTCGGCGAGCTGGACGGAGGAGTAGCCGCCGAAGCGGGTGAAGCCGAAGACGCGGTCGCCCTCCCGGAAGCCGGAGGCGCCGGGACCGAGCGCGTCGACGACGCCGGCGAACTCGAAGCCCGGCGTCAGCGGGTAGAGGCCCTTGGCCGCCTCGTAGTAGCCCTCGCGCACGACGACGTCGGCGTAGTTGACCCCGGCCGCGGCCGCGCGCACGCGCACCTGTCCCGGCCCGGGGGAGGGGTCGGGCTCCTCGACGAGCTCGAGGGCCGCGTGTCCGCCCGGACGGCGCACGACGATCCTCTTCATGGTTGCCTTACCTGCTCCGCATCGAGCAACCATTTCCTGCGCCATGCTCGGTCATGCCGCGATTATAGCCAAATCGCCGCGCCGCAAGAATCGTATAATGGCGCCATGGGACCACAGGTCGGACTCAAGGACATCCTCGTCGCGGGCGGCCCGGTGCTCGCGTTCCTGATCCTGCTGTCGATCTACTGCGTCGCGCTGATCTGGGAGCGCTGGAAGTTCTTCGATCGCGCGACCGGGGGCTACCGCGAGTTCCTCGCCCGCGTACGCTCCGCGACGGCCGCGGGCAAGCCGCAGGACGCCGCGACCGCCGCGCGCGCGTACAAGGGACTGGCCGCGGAGGTCGTCAACGCGGCGCTGAGCGGCCCGATCCGCCGCGAGGAGCGCGCCCGCTCCGCCGAGCGCGCGCTCGGCCGCTCGGTCGCCGACCTCGAGCGCGGGATCGCGACGCTGGGGACCATCGCGTCGACGGCGCCCTTCATCGGCCTGTTCGGCACCGTCATCGGCGTCATGCGCGCCTTCCGCGACCTGGCCGCCGCCGCGGGCGCGGGGCCGGGGCTGATCGCGGTCGGCATCTCCGAGGCCCTCGTCTGCACGGCCGCGGGCCTGTTCGTCGCGATCCCGGCGGTCGCCGCCTTCAACCACTTCAACGGGCGCATCGCGCGCTATCAAGAGGAGCTCGGCTGGACCGTCGAGGAGATCCTCGACGGCCTCTCCGAGCGCGCCCGGCTTTGAGCCCGGAGCGGAGCGCCGCGTGAAGGTCGACCTCTCCTCCGGCCGCCGCCCGCGCCGCCGCCTGATCGCGGAGATGAACCTGATCCCGCTGATCGACGTCGCGCTGATCCTGGTCATCATCTTCATGGTGCTGACCCCCGTGCTCGTGCGCCGCCAGCTGACGGTCAAGCTGCCGAAGGCCGAGTCCGGCGAGCCGGCGCCGGCCGAGACCGCGATCACGGTCCAGATCTCGGAGAACGGCGCGGTCACCGTCGAGGGGGAGACCGTGCGCTGGAACGATCTCCAGGCCGAGCTGACGCGGCGCCTGTCGCGCGCGGCGAGCCGGACGCTCCTCGTGCAGGCCGACCGGCGCGTGCCGGTCGAGAAGGTCGTCACGGTCCTCGACATCGCCAAGCGCCTCGGCGTCGGCCGGCTCGGCGTCGGCGTGACGCCCGAGAGATGAACGAGGCGCTCAAGCCCTATCTCAAGCGCTCGCTCGCCCTGCACGGCGCCGTCCTGGCCGCCGCCGTCCTGCTCCTGTCGCGCGCGCGCCGCGGGCCCGACCAAGTCTACATGATCAGCTTCGTCGGCGGCCCGACGACGCTCGTCTCCGCCGGCCCCGCCGCCTCCGCGAAGGGGCGCCCCGCGCCCGCCGCGCCCGCGAAGGTCCCGCGCCAGGCCGACCAGGACGCGTTCCGCACCCGCCGCAACCGCCGCGCGCC
>JAGWRY010000293.1 GCA_028869495.1 Elusimicrobiota bacterium
CGCGCGCGCGCAGGCGCTGGGCGGGGCGCTGGGCGGGGTCGCCGACGACGGGCTGGCCGCCGCCTACAACCCGGCGGGCCTGGGGTTCCTCGGCCGCATCGAGCTCGACGCGGGGCGGCAGGCCCTCTTCGCGGGGCTCGACTACGACTACGCGGTGCTGAGCGTGCCGGTGCTCTCGTGGACGGACGAGCCGCGCGCCGCCGCGGACCGGGGCGTGACGGCGCTCTCGGTCTACAGCCTCGGCGCGACGGGGATCCCGCGCCGCGGCCTGGTCGAGACCGACTCGCCGACGGGGACCTTCTCGGCGGCCGACCGCGCCTACGCGCTGTCCTACGGGCTGGCGCTGTCGCCGGACCTGGCCGTCGGCGCGACGCTCAAGTACGTGGACGAGCAGCTCGACGCGGCGCACGCGGGCGCGGTCACCGGCGACGCGGGCGCGCTCTTCAAGCGCGGGGACTGGTCGCTCGGCGCGGGCCTGCGCGACGCGTTCGGGCGCGTGCGCCTGGGCTCGGGCGCCGATCCCCTGCCGGCCGTCGCCTACGCGGGGGCCGGCTGGCGGCCGCGCCGGGGCTGGCTGCTGACGGCCGAGCTCGATCAGCCGCGCTACGACGCGGCGGCCCTGGGCTTCGGCGCCGAGCGGCGCTGGACGGTCGCCAAGGGCCTGGCCGCGTCCGCGCGCGCGGGCTTCCGGACCGACCGGATGGACGCGGGCTGGACGGGCGGGGTCGCGGCGGGCTTCGGCGTGGACTGGCGCGCGCTGTCGGCGGACCTCAGCTGGTCGCCGGGCTGCAGTCTCGGGGACGTCTTCCAGTACTCGGTGCGCGCGCGCTTCTAGGCGCGGCCCTTATTTGCGCCAGCCCTTCGCCTTGCGGCGCCGGAGCTGGTCGACGGCGCGGCGGGCCGGCTTGTCCTTGGAGGACTTCGCCTTCGGCGCCGCGGCGCGCGGCAGGCCCAGGCCCGCGGCGGAGGCCGCCGGCGCCTCGGCCGCGGCGGGAGTCGAGGAGACGTCGTCGAGCTTCAGGACGATGGACTGGCCCGAGGCGACGCGCACGGCGGCGGTCACGCCGCCGTCCGGGGTCTCGGCCTTGGCCAGGATCTGCCGCGTCAGCGGGTCGCTGCCGACGAGGGCGGACATCGTCTGCGCCCCCGCCGGGATCGCCGCCAGCATCGCCGCCGCCAGAAGAATCCGTCTCATCCTGCCTTCAGGATAGCCGGACGCGGCCCGCGCGTTCAGAGGCCTAGGGCCCGGTCCGGCCTAGGCCCATCGGCCTAGGCCGCGTCTACCGGTTGACGCCGGCCTGCACGCCCCGCGAGGGCGTCAGGCCCTCCGAGACGTCGTCGGCCGAGGGCGCGGCGGCGGCCTTGGCGGAGTCCCGGACGGTCCGGATCAGCGCGCCGAGGGCCGGCGTGTGCCGCGTGTCGAGGAAGCGCTTGTTGCCGTAGAACGACACGCTCGCGGCGTCGGGCATGGACGGCGTCGCGCCGGAGGCCGCGGGGGCGGCCGGGGCCGAGGCGACGGCGCCGGAATCCGACGAGCTCCCGCCCGCGGCGGAGGCGTCGCCGGCGGTGAAGAAGCCGGCCTGGCCGCCCAGCTGGGCGCCCTGGTTGACCGCGTAGGAGTTGAGGTCGGGCGCCGCGGCGGCCGGCGGCGCCGAGGCCGGCTGGCCCGCGGCGGGCGCGGCGTCCGGCTGGGACGGGTCGGACGAAGCCGTCGACGGGGAGTCCGCGGGCGCGGGCGACGTCGTCCCGTTGTCGCCGACGGACATCGCGCTGAACCCGCCGACCGCGGTCTTCTTCGTCGGCAGGGTCGACGACTGGCCACCGGAGCCGCCGCCGAACATCGCGGCATTGGCCGCGGCGAGTTGCTTCTGGTCCGCCGTCTGCGGCGCCTGGGCCTGGGCCGCATTCTTGATCGCGGCCTGCAGGCCGGCGATCGTCGACGGGGAGGCGTTGTTCTTCTGGAGTATTTTGAGCAGGGCCTGCGGGTCCTTCATCGGCATCGAGTCGAAGCCCTGCTTGTAGTCGGACCACATGTAGGAGCCGTCGGGCAGCGTGATCAGCGCGCCGCCGCCGTCGGCGGTGCGGTTGATCGCCTTGTAGACGCCGCTCTTGAGCATGCCGTCCTCTTCCTGCTTGACCGAGGCCGTCATGTCCGCGTTGCCGACGTCGTTGAGGGCCTGCTCGGCGCCGGCCAGCGCGGCGCCGCCCGCCGCGGCTCCGGCCGCCGCGCCGGCGGCGGCC
>JAGWRY010000294.1 GCA_028869495.1 Elusimicrobiota bacterium
GAAGTCCGCCGCGGCCTCCGCGTCCGCCTTCGACGGCGCCGCTGCGGGCGACGGCGCGGCGGTCCCGATCGCGGCCGGCGGAGCGCCCTTGAGCCGCCTCTACCCGAAGGTCGTCTTCCTGCAGGACGTCTTCTCGGGCCCCGCGCCCGAGTCCGTCGCCGACGCCGTCAACCGCCTGGTGGACGCCGGCGTCCACGTGGTCTTCCTGACGCGGCGCCCGGCCAAGGGCCCGAACTCGGCCGACGAGGTCCTGCTCTCGCGCGTCAAGCAGTCGCGCGGCAACCCGGTCGTCGTCGTCTCCTACAACGGCGGCAAGATCTCGCTGCACGGCCGCGCGGCCAACCCGAAGTCGATCCTCGAGGACGTCGGGCAGTTCCCGCCCGAGGCCGTCGCCGCGGTCCGCGAGATCGCCGGTCGGATCGCCGAGGCCGCCGGGGCGAAGGCCGTCGTGACGGCCTCGCCCGCCGACAAGGAGGCCTTCACGCTGGACGTCTCCTTCGAGGGCGGCGAGGTCTCGCGGGCGTCCGCCCTGCGCACGCTGAACGCCCGGCTCAAGGCCGCGGGCTTCCCCTATAAGGCCGAGGCCAGCCCGGACGACGCGACGTCGCTCGTCGTGCATTCGATGCCCCTGCGCTTCTCCCTGCCGCGCGTGCTCGACGCGCTGGAGGCGCAGTTCCCGGGCGAGAACCTCTCCGCCCAGCCGGAGAAGTTCCTCGTGATCTCCGACTCGCTGAAGTCTCCGCGCTTCACGAAGTCCTTCCCGAAGCTGGCCGAGGTCCAGGTCGCCGGCGACGGCGCCGGCGCCGCGCGGGTCCTCGGCGCGGTCCTCGGCGACCGCACGCTCGACACCGTCTCGATCAAGCTCGGCAAGCTGCGCCAGTACGCCGAGTACTGGGAGCCGTCGCGCCAGTTCCTGGCCGGCGGCGTCGACGGCCCGGTCGGCGGCGGCTCGCCCGCGATCCGGACGACGGACCGCAAGACGGGCCAGATGATGGCGATGTTCGTCGGCACCGTGATCAACCGCCTGATGGCCGCCGTCTACGAGAACATCCGCAACGGTCAGCACCAGTTCGCGGCCACGCCCTGGGCCCTGCAGAAGCAGCTCGAGGCGATGTGGCGCAACCCGCTGAAGAACGGCGTCTACGTCAACAAGAAGCTCGCCGCGACGCTGGCGACGGTCCCGTCGCACGTCAAGCGCGGCTACCTGGAGCGCGCGAGCGCGTACGTGTCGAACTTCTACGCCCGGGAGCTCGCGAACTACCCGGCCGCGGCCGCGCACGTCGAGCTGAACCTCGTCAGCCTCTCGACCGACCGCAAGAGCACGATCACGCTCGAGTTCAGGTCGAACGCGACCGGCAAGATCTACAAGATCTACACGCGCATCCCGCGCGTGATGAAGCAGCGCGGCGCCGGCGGCGTCACGCTGACCGCCTACGCGTACCGCACCGGCAAGGAGACCGCCGACGAGGGCGAGGAGTTCCTGGCCCGCGTGTACGCGATGGCCCTCCTGCGCGGCCACGCCCGCAAGGGCGAGGACGGGAAGTGGCACCTGGGCTCGCCGAACGGCGAGGTCATCGACAAGCTCGTCGTCCAGTTCGAGCGCCACAGCAGCGCGCGGATCAAGGTCTACGCGGCCTCCGACTTCGACGCGCTGGAGGAGAGCCGCCTGATCGACGGGCCGATCGTGCGCGAGATCACGTCGGCGATCGAGCGCATGGAGGCCGACCCCGAGTACCAGCGGTACTACCGCGAGCACGAGGAAGAGGCGTCCAAGGAGGATCTGAAGAAGCCGGGCCGGGCGAAGGCGAAGGCCGCCAAGACGAAGACGCAGGCCAAGCCCGCCGCCAAGCCGGCGTCCCGCAAGGGGGCCAAGTGAAGCGCGCGGGGGCGGCCCTCCGGGTCCTGATCGCCGTCCTCCTCGCCGCGGCCCCGGCCGCGGCGCAGGTCGCCGAGGTCCTGCCGGCCGAGTCGGCGCGCTCCGCGGTCGGCGCCGCGGCCGCGTCGGCC
>JAGWRY010000295.1 GCA_028869495.1 Elusimicrobiota bacterium
CATGAACGAGAACGTCCTGGTCCTGCACGCGTCGGTCGGCGCCGGGCACGCGCGCGCCGCGCAGGCGGTCGCCGCGGCCCTGGCGCTCGAGGATCCGGACGCGCGGGTCGTGACGGTGGACGCGCTCGATCTCGCGCGCCCGCTGTTCCGCCGCGCCTACGGCGGCGGCTACCTGAAGCTGGTCGAGAAGGCGCCGTCGCTGTTCGGCCTGCTCTTCGACCTGACCGACCGCGCGCCGCGCCGCGGCTGCGGCGACGCTCTGCGCCGCGCGCTCCAGCGCTGGGGCGCGGCGGGACTCCTGGACCTCCTCGAGTCCGGACGCTGGGACGCGGTCGTGCACACGCACTTCCTGGCCCCGGAACTGGCCTGCGCGCTGAGGCGCGCGGGGGCCTGGAGCGTCCCCCAGCTCGTCGCGGTCACCGATTTCGACGCGCATCGCATCTGGGCGCACGCGCCGGTCGAGCGCTACTGCGTCGCGGGGCCCTTGGCCGCGGCGTCCCTGAGACGCCGCGGCGTGCCGGCCGATTCGATCCGCGAGACCGGCATCCCGGTCGCCCCCGCCTTCTCGGTCCCGGCCGACCGCGCCGCCGCGCGCCGCGCCTTCGGCCTCTCCGGCGCCGGGCCCGTGGTCGTGCAGTCCTCCGGCGGCCACGGCGTCGGCCCGGTCGAGGAGGTCCTGCGCGGGCTCCTCGCCTCGGGCGCGCCCTCCGAGATCGTCGTCGTCTGCGGCCGCAACGAGGAGGCGCGCCGGCGCCTGGCGCGCCTGCGCCCGCCGTCTCGGCACCGCGTGACGGTGCTGGGCTTCACCGAGCGGATGCGAGAGCTGATGGCGGCCGCCGACCTCCTCGTCACCAAGCCCGGCGGGCTGACCGTCTCCGAGGCGCTGGCCTGCGGCCTGCCGATGGCCCTGATCCGGCCGATCCCGGGCCAGGAGGAGCGCAACGCCGACGTCCTGCTGGAAAATGGGGCCGCGGTCCGGGCCGCCTCGCCCGCCGCGCTCGCCGGCGCGGTCGAGGGCGTCCTCTCCGACGAGGCGCATCTGGCCGCGATGAGGCGCGCCGCCCGCGCCCTGGGCCGCCCGCGCGCGGCTTTCGCGGTCGCGCGCGAGGCCTTGGGGCTGGCCCGAGGGCGCGCGCGGGCCGCGGCGAGCCCGGGCGGGGCGTTCGCCGCGGCCGCGATCTAGGACTTTAGGCCTAGAGAGGACTGGGCCCAAAGCTCCTTTCGGAGCCGGGCCCTTCGCCCTACCCTCAGCGGGATGAAGCCCTCGCGACCCCTCGCGTCGGCCCTCCTGGCGGCGTCCGCGCTCTTTCCCGCGGCGGCCCGGGCGGCCGGCCCCTCCTTCCGGAAAGTCGTCGTCGTGATGCTGGAGAACACCGGCTACGACCGGGCGGCGGCCCAGCCCTTCCTGTCGAGCCTGGCCTCCCGCGGCGCGCTGCTGACGGATCTGAGCGCCGAGACGCACCCGTCCCAGCCGAACTACGTCGCCCTGGTCGCGGGCTCGACCCTCGGCGTGCGCTCGGACTCCCCGGTCACGCTCGACGCGCGGCACCTGGGCGACCTGCTCGAGGCCGCGGGCAAGACCTGGCGCGTCTACGCCGAGGACTATCCGGGCAATTGCTTCCTCGGCGCGCAATCCGGCCTCTACGTCCGAAAGCACGTCCCGTTCCTGAGCTTCCGCGACGTGCAGGACGACTCGAGCCGCTGCGCGAACGTGACCGACGCCTCGTCCTTCGCGTCGGACCTGCAGGGCGGCTCCCTGCCCGACTTCTCGCTCTTCGTGCCGAACCTCGACGACGACGGCCACGACACCGGAGTCGCCGTCGCCGATCAGTGGCTGTCGTCCACCTTCGGACCCCTGCTGGGCGCGCCGGCCTTCTCGCAGGACACGCTCCTGATCGTCACCTTCGACGAGGGCACGCGCTCCGACAACCGCGTCTACACGGTCCTCTACGGGGCCGGGGTCGCGCCGGGTTCGACCTCGGACGCGGCCTACAGCCACTACAGCCTCCTGCGCACGATCGAGGACGGCCTGGGCCTGGGCGACCTGGGCCAGGGCGACGCCTCGGCCGCGCCCGTCTCCGGCGTCTGGCGCTGACGCGCTTGTCCGCCGCCTCGCGCCGCCGAAGTTCAAGATCCGCCGAGACTGCTACCGGCGCGCGCGGACGAGCGCCGCGGTCGGGATCGAGAGCGCGCTCAAGATCAGGACGACGCCGGCCCGCGCGGCCCATTGCGTCATCCCGGGCGTCCAAATGAGCCGGGTCGCCAGCGCGGAGGCCGCCACCGCAAAATAATAGTCGACGGGCAGGCCCAGGAGCTTGAAGCGGAACCAGGGCACCGGGTCGCGGCGCAGGCGCGCAAAGCCCCAGGCCGGGTTCCAGACGAACCACTGCAGGTCCCACATCCCGGTCAGCAGGAGATACGACGACAGGCACTCCGCCCACAGCGCGCGGGAGAACCCGGCGACGGCCAGCGGGAAGTGGAAGACGGCCAGCAGGAACAGGGTCAGCCACAGGTGGTAGCCGGTCAGCGTCTTGCCGTTGGTCAGGTCCAGCCACCACTCCGGTCCCCAGCGCCAGGTCGGAAGCTTCTCGGCCCAGCCGTGCGCGCCCTCGATCTCGATCTCGACGCGGGCCAGGAAGTGGCAGAGCGCGAACAGGGCCAGGCCCTGGCCGGCTCCGGCCCAGGCCGCGGGGCTCATGACTCGCGCATCAGCCAGCAGCCGGCCGGCACCGCCAGCGCGCCGAAGATCACGTACAGGCGCCAGTAGGTGTGGTGGAGCTCGGTCCAGAAGACCGAGGTCGTGCCGTGGGCGACCAGGTACCAGGCCGTCATTTCCAGGCCGAAGGTCAGGACGGTGCAGGCGAGCATCAGGCCCAGCACCTTGCGCCCGTCCACCTTCCAGTTCGTCAAGGTCGCCACCAGGATCGTGCCCAGCAGCGGCCCGTAGGTGTAGGCGACCATCCGGAACGCGAGCCACAGCAGGTTGTCGAGGTTGCGCATCAGCAGGGCCAGCGCGACGAAGATCGCGCCGAAGCCGACGAAGAAGCGCTTCGAGAAACGGACGACGTCGCGCTCGCTGCGGCCTTGGCCCCAGATCGGCTGGTAGAAGTCCACGGTGAACGCGGTCGCCAGGGACGCCAGCGCCGAGTCGGAGCTGCCCATCGCCGCCGAGGCGACGGCGGCCAGCAGGAGGCCGCGCAGGCCCTCCGGCATCTGGGTCAGGATGAAGCGGGGGAAGACGAAGTCGTTGTCGGTCATCCCCGCGGTCAGCGCCGGGTGCGTCTTCGCGTACGCGTAGAGCCCGACGCCGATGAACAGGAACAGTCCCGAGATCGGGATCGAGACCAGCCCCGCGACGATCATGCTCCAGCGCGCCTTGCGCTCGTCGTTGCAGGCGAGCAGGCGCTGGACCATGTCCTGGTCGGTGCCGTAGGCGGCCGACGAGTTGAAGAAGCCCCAGATCGCGAGCAGGGCGAACAGGCCCAGGTTCTTCGGCTTGTACATCTCCAGGAAGTTGAACTTGTCGTAGGCCGTCCCGTCGGGCTTGACCGCGTGCCGGCCCGCCTCGACGATGCCGGCGAAGCCCCCGGGCACGTGCGCGGCGATGTAGAAGAGCGCGACGACCCCGCCGCCGATCAGCAGGCAGAACTGCAGGGTGTCGGTCCAGGCGATCGCGCGCCCGCCGCCGGCCGTCGTGTAGAGCAGGATCACGGCGACGGTCGCGACCACGCAGACCGGGAAGGACAGGGCGCCGCCGCTGACGACCTCGAGGACCTTCGCGATCGCGACGATGCGCACCGTCGCGGCGAGGGTCCGCGTCGCGATGAAGTAGCCGGAGCAGGCGCGGCGCGTGAGCCGCCCCATCTTCTTCTCGACGGCCGCGTAGATCGACGTCACCTTGTGGCTCTGGTAGAACGGGAGCAGGACCAGCGCGACGAAGACCGCCGCGCCGATGTCGCCGACGTTGCTGAACAGGTAGCGGAAGTCGGCGCCGTAGCCCTCGGACGGCGTGCCGACGAAGGTCAGCGCCGAGATGCAGGTCGCCAGGAAGCTGGCGGTCGTGATCAGCCACGGGATCGAGCGCCCGGCCAGGAAGTAGTCGTCGGTCGTCTGGTGCTGGCGGCGCGCGGCCCACCAGCCGATGCCGGCGAGCGTGACGGTGTAGATCAGCAGGACCGACAGGTCGAGCCAGCCCAGGTGCCTCATCGCCCGGCCTCCGGCTTGCGGCGGCGGTCCTTGTTCATCTCGCGCTGCCTCCTTTTCTCGGCGGCCTTCTCCGCGGGGCTCACGCGTGCGGCCTTCGCGTCGAGCTCGCTCCTCAGCTTGCGCCAGGCGGCCAGGCGGGCGGCCGCGACGCTCCCCGCCGCGACGGCGGCCTTCACCGCGCAGCCGGGCTCGGTGTCGTGCCGGCAGTCGGCGAAGCGGCAGGAGGGCCCCAGGGCCTCGATCTCCTCGAACGACTCGGCGACGCCGCGCTCGGCGTCCCACAGCTTCATCTCGCGCATGCCGGGGGTGTCGAGCAGGACCCCGCCCCCGGGCAGGAGGAAGAGCTCGCGGTGCGTCGTCGTGTGGCGCCCGCGCTCGTCGCGGGCGCGCGTCTCGCGCACGGCCAGGACGTCCGATCCGAGCAGGCGGTTGACGAGCGTGGACTTGCCGACGCCCGAGGCCCCGACGAAGCCGACCGTGCGCCCGCGGCGGATCCACGCGGACAGCGACTCGACGCCCGTCCCGGTCTTCGCGCTCAAGGCGGCCACCGCGGCGCCGCCGGCGATCGCCCGCGCCTCGGCCAGGAACTGGGCCGGGTCCGGGCAGGCGTCGAGCTTGTTGAGCAGCAGGACCGGCTCGGCGCCGCTCTCGCGCCCGACGGCCAGGAAGCGCTCGAGGCGGCGCGGGTTGAAGTCGCGGTTCAGCGCCGTCGTGATGAAGACCGTGTCCAGGTTCGCGCCGATCACCTGCTCGACGACGCCCTCGCCGGCGGCCTGGCGCGACAGCTTCGTGCGCCGGGGCAGGAGCGCGCGGATCAGCGTCGCGCGCTCGCCGGGCACGGCCTCGACCGCGGCCCAGTCCCCGATCGCCGGCAGGTCCCCGCGCCCGCCGGCCTTGTGGCGCATCGCGCCGGTCACGCGCGCGGCGTACTCGCCGTCCGCGGCGACGACGAAGAACAGCCCGCGGCGCTCCTCGACGATCCGCGCCGGTCTCAAGCTCTTCTCGGCGGCCGCCGCTTCAGCGGCGGCCGCCGAGAAGGCGGCGGCCCAGCGCTCGTCCCACCCCCAGTCCTCGAGAGGCATTCCGGCGATTCTAGCAGAACCGCCGGGGCGGCGGGCTACAGGTGAGCGACGACCTGCTCGCGCGGGAAGCGGACCTTCGCCTGCGACGCGTACGCGTCGTCGGCCGCGCGGTAGCCGGCCGCGGCCAGCACGACCGAGTTCCAGCCCTTCGCCGGCAGGCCCAGGATCTCGTCGAACTTGTCCTTGTCGAAGCCCTCCATCGGGCAGGCGTCGACGCCGAGCGCGGCGGCCGTCGTCAGGAAGACGCCGAGCGCGATGTAGACCTGGCGCGTCAGCCAGGCCGCGACGCGCTCCGGCGGCAGCTGGGCGGAGGCCAGCATCATCTTCTTGTACGGCTCGAGCGCGGCGACCGGCAGCTTGCGCACCTCCGAGACGCGCTCGACGAAGCGGTCCACGTCGGCCTCGCCGAAGTCCTTCTTCACGCAGAGGACGACCAGCTTGTCGGCGTCCGTGATCTGCGCCTGGTCCCAGGCGGCCGGGCGGAGCTTCGCGCGCAGCGCGGGGTCGTCGACGATGAAGAACTTCTCGGCCTGCAGGCCGTACGAGGACGGCGCCAGGACCAGGGACTCCTCGAGGGCGTTCCAGGCGGGGGCGGGGATCTTCTTCTGCGCGTCGAACTTCTTGATCGCGGCGCGCCAGCGCAGGCTGGCGAGCAGGGACTCGGGGGCGGCGGCGGCGTTCGCGGCGGCGGTGATGGGCATCGGTTTTCTCCTCTCTCGTTTTCGGAAATCAGCGGCGGGCCGGCAGGCGGCGCACGACGTCGGCCAGGCTGGTCCGGCGCAGCTCCGGCGCGACCTTCGACTCGACGCGGGCGAAGACGCCGTCCAGCAGGCCCTTCATCCGGCGCGCGACCGGGCAGGCGTCGTTGCCCTTCTCCGGGCGGGCGAAGAAGCCGCCTTCCTCGACCGCGCGGTAGACGTCGTAGAGGGTGATCCGGGCCGCCGGACGCCCGAGGAGGAAGCCGCCCTCGGCGCCGCGCGACGAGCGCACCAGCCCCGCGCGCTGGAGCTGGGCCAGCAGGCGGCGGATGACGACCGGGTTCGTCGCGACCGAGGCCGCGATCTCGCGCGAGCAGTGCCGCTCGTCCGGGCGCCGGGCGATCAGCGCCAGCGCGTGGACCGCGACCGCGAAGCGGGAGTTGGCCGCCATAATGTAACCATTATAGTATCATATGAGCCGCCCGTCAAGCCCCGGCGTGTGCTATGATGGGGCTGTGACCCCCGACGACCCTCCCGGCGCGGCGCGCGCCGACTCCGGGGTCGGCGTCCTGGCGGCGGCCGCCTTCGCCTGGAACTTCCTGACGATCGGCGCCTACGCGATGGTCGGCCCGCCGCGCGGCGCGCTGATCATGACGCGCTTCGGCCCGCGCGCGCTGCCCTGGGTGTACATGGGCAGCGCGGCGCTGACCGGGCTGGTCGTCTGGGCCTACGAGCGCACCGCGCGCCTGCCGCGCCGCCCGCTGATCGCCGGCTGGCTCGCCCTGCTGGCCGCCACGATGGCCGCCGGGGCCTGGGCCGTCGGCGCGACGCATTGGCGGCCGCTCGAGTTTCTCTACTTCCTGTGGACGGACGTCTTCGGCATCATGGCGGTGACGCTGTTCTGGACCTGCGCCAACGACGTGTTCGGGCCCGCCTACGCCCCGCGCGTGTTCGGCTTCGTCGCGGCCGGCGCGCCGCTCGGCGCGGTGGCCGGGGCCTGGCTCGACGAGCGCCTGATGCTGCGCCTGGGGCCGGTCGCGCTCCTCGGGCTGTCGGCGGCGGTCTTCGCGGGGAGCGTGCCGCTGTTCCTGTTCGTCGAATCGCGCGCGCGCGGCCGCGGCCTGGCCGGCGGCGCGCCGGCGATCGCGG
>JAGWRY010000296.1 GCA_028869495.1 Elusimicrobiota bacterium
CGAGGTGATGCGCTCCTGCAGGCTGCCGACCTCGGTCGTGAGCGTCGGCTGGTAGCCGACGGCCGAGGGCATGCGCCCCAGGAGGGCCGAGACCTCGCAGCCCGCCAGCACGAAGCGGAACACGTTGTCGATGAAGAGCAGCACGTCCTGGTTCTTCTTGTCGCGGAAGTACTCGGCCTGGGTGAGCGCCGTGAGGGCCACGCGGGCGCGCGAGCCCGGCGGCTCGTTCATCTGGCCGTAGGTCAGCACGGTCTTGGAGAGCACCGAGGAGCCGTCCGAGAGCTTGGCCTCCTGCATCTCGAGCCAGAGGTCGTTGCCCTCGCGGCTGCGCTCGCCGACGCCGCCGAACACCGACACGCCGCCGTGCTGCTTGGCGACGTTGTTGATGAGCTCCATGATGATGACGGTCTTGCCGACGCCGGCGCCGCCGAACAGGCCGACCTTGCCGCCCTTCATGTAGGGCTCGAGCAGGTCGACGACCTTGATGCCGGTCTCGAAGATCTGCGGCTTCGTCTCGAGCTCCGTCATCTTCGGCGGCTCGCGATGGATCGGCAGGCGGTCGTCGGTCTTGATCGGCTCGCCGTGGTCCTTCGCCTCGCCGAGCACGTTCATCAGGCGGCCCAGGCACGCGCGGCCGACGGGGACGGTGATCGGGGCGCCGGTGTCCTCGACCGGGGTGCCGCGGGTCAGGCCGTCGGTCGAGCCCATCGAGATCGCGCGCACGACGTTGTCGCCGAGATGGCTGGCGACCTCGACGATCAGCGACGCGGCCGCGGCGCCGTTGCCGTTGCCGCTGCCGGGCTGCTTGATGCGCAGCGCGTTGTAGTTGGCCGGGAGCTTCCCGGACGGGAACTCGACGTCGACGACGGGGCCGATGACTTGGACGATCTTTCCGATGTTCATGGGGTCGCTCTCTCGCGTCAGTTGGTCGGGACGTACCCGATCTTGTGGAATCGAACTCCGTAGCGGCGCCGTCCGGCGGGAGCCGAGCCCGCGTGGCGGACCTCGCCGCGCAGCTGGAGGGCCGGGGACAGCCTCAGGTGGAGAGTCATCCCCTCCTCGAGCTCGGCGTCGCTCTCGAACGTCATGCCGCCGGCGGACAGGTCGGCGATGACGCCGCGGCAGCGCCCCTCGGGCGCGCCCGGCAGGGCGAAGTCGAAGGACGCCCCGACCGGCGTGCGGGGGTGGCGCCTCTGGTCCGGCGATGAAATCCGTTCGTTCACGATTCTCTCCTGGGCCGTCACGACGCGAGCGCCTCGGCTCCGCCGACGAGCTCGGCGATCTCCTTGGTGATCAGCGCCTGGCGGGTCCTGTTCGCCTCGAGGTTCAGCGAGTCGCGCATCTCCTTCGCGTTCTTCGAGGCCGCGTCCATCGCGTTCATGCGCGCGGCCAGCTCCGCCGCCTGCGACTCGAGCAGGATGCGGTAGAGCTGGGCCTTCACGTGGCGCGGCAGGAGGGCGGCGAGGAGCTCCGGGCGCCGCGGCTCGAAGCCGTAGTCCGGAAGCTCGACGGCGTCGGGCACGACCTCGGGCGTCGGGATCGGGAGGAGCGCCCCGGTCAGCAGGCGCTGCTGGGCGACGGACTTGAACTCGTTGTAGAGGACGGTGACGCGCGAAACGCCCTTGTTCAGGTACGCGTCGATCGCGGCGTCGCCGACCAGCTCCGCGTGCGCGAAGGAGATCTTCGGGAAGACCCCGACGAGCTCCGCCAGGATCTCGACGTCGACGCCGCGCAGGCGGCGGACGAAGTCGCGGCCCTTGCGCCCGACCGCGACGCAGCAGGTCTTCGTCCCGCGCCGCTCGCGGAACCACTCGGCCGCCGCGCGCAGGGCGTTCGCGTTGAACGCGCCGCACAGGCCCTTGTCGCCGGTCACGAGGATCAGCAGCTCCGGGCCCGAGCGGGCGCGCCCGGCGAAGAACGGGTGCAGGGTGCTCTCGGCGCCGGCCGCCGCGTCCTCGCGCTCCTGCAGGAGCGCGAGCTCGCGCACGAGGCGCTCCATCTTCGTCGCGAACGGCCGCGCCGAGAGGATCGAGTTCTGCGAACGGCGCATGCGCGCCGCGGCGACCATCTTCATCGCCTTCGTGATCTGCTCGGTGGACTTGACCGACTTGATCTTGCGGCGGATCTCTCTCAGGGAGGGCATGTCAGGCCTCGGCTCCGGCGGGCTTGCGGCTGCCGCCGATGTAATCCTGGATCCCGCGCTCGGCGGTCCACCGCGCGGCGAAGCCGAAGGCCTTGCGCGCCTTCGCCGGGTCGCCGAGCGTTTCGTTCTGGTAGAACGAATACGGGTTCTTGAAATATTCGGGCGCGAAACTCGTGCCGAGCGCGTCGTTGAGCGCCGCGACGACCGCGTTGAAGTCGGTCTTGCGGCCGGTGCAGCAGTTGTAGACGCCGGGCGCGGCCTTCTCGAACGCGCGAACGTTCGCGTCGACGACGTCCTTCACGTAGATGTGGTCGCGGTACTGCTCGCCGAACTCGAAGATGCGCGGGCGCTTGCCCGCCTTCATCTGCAGCGACAGCTGCCATATCATGCTCGCGTACTTGCCTTTGTGCGCCTCGCGCGGGCCGAAGACGTTGAAATAGCGCAGGCCGACGGCCCGGACGCCCTTCGCCTTCTCGGCGACGGTTTCCATGACCGCCTTCGAGAAGCCGTAGACGTTCAGCGGCTTCGGCGCCGCGCCCTCGCGCTGCGGGACGGGAAGGTCGCCGTAGGTCGCGGCCGACGACGCGTAGACGACCTTCTTCACGCGGGTCTTCCGCGCCCACTCGAGCAGGTCGCGGAACGCCTCGACGTTGACGCGCATCATCAGGCGCTGATCGGCCACGGTCGTGTCGGTGATCGCGGCCTGATGGAAGACCGCGTCCGCCCGGCCGACGCGCGGCGACCAGTACGCGACGTCTCCGACGTCGGCGGCGATCACGTCCCCGGGGAAGCCCTGGAGGTTCTTGAAGTCTCCGTTCGAGAAATCGTCCAGCGCGACGACGTCCCAGCCGCGGGACGACAGCTCCCACGCGATGTTCGAGCCGACGAAGCCGGCCGCTCCGGTGACCAGCGCGCGGGGCTTCATCGCTTCCTCCGCGCGTCCACGATTGCCGACAGCGGCAGGGCCTGAGCGAGCACGCACTCGTTGACCTTCGACAACCACTTCGGGGCCGGCTTGCCGAAGGTGGAGGCCAGCGGCGACGCGTAGAGGTTGACGAGGCTGGCGCAGACGTCGTGGTCCCACGCGGTCAGGCCGTTCGCGGCCTTCTTGTCCGCGTCCAGCTTCTTCAGATAGCGCTTCAGAGACGCCTGGTCGCGCGCGAGCAGGTCGGCGAACGCGAACGGCGAGTCCTGCTCCGAGACGAAGGAGAAGACCCCGACCACCTCGGGCTTCTTGATCGCGGCCAGAGCCTCGATCAGGGACGCGTCGACCATCCCGACGCCGTCGGCCGGGGCCGCCGCGGAGGAGGACGCCTCCGCGGGAGCCGCGGCGCGCGACGCCGCCCCGGCCGCCGCCGCGAGGGCGGGGGCGAGCAGGAGCAGCGCGGCGGCGGGGAGGATCCGGCTCATTTGAACTGGGCCTTGAACTCCTTGATCAGGGTCTCGAGCTTGGCCTTCAGCGCGTCGTCGAGGACCCGCTTGTCGGCGAGCTCCTTCATCGTCGCGCCGTGGCGGGCGTCCGCGAACGCGAAGAGCTCCGCCTCGAAGCGGCGGACGTCCTTCGACGGGACGTCGTCGACGAAGCCGTTGGTGCCCGCGTAGATCGACAGGACTTGGCGCTCGACGGTCAGCGGCTGGTACTGGTCCTGCTTCAGGAGTTCGACGAGGCGCTCGCCGCGCGCGAGCTGCTTCTGCGACGCGGCGTCGAGCTCCGAGCCGAACTGCGCGAACGCGGCCAGCGCGTTGAACTGCGCCATGTCGAGGCGCAGGCGGCCGGCGACCTGCTTCATCGCCTTCGACTGCGCGGCGCCGCCGACGCGCGACACCGACAGGCCGACGTTGACGGCCGGGCGGATGCCCGAGTAGAACAGGTTCGACTCGAGGTAGATCTGGCCGTCCGTGATCGAGATCACGTTCGTCGGGATGTAGGCCGACACGTCGTTGGCCTGCGTCTCGATGATCGGCAGCGCGGTCAGCGACCCGCCGCCGTTCTCCTTGGAGAGCTTGCAGGCGCGCTCGAGCAGGCGGCTGTGGAGGTAGAACACGTCGCCCGGGTAGGCCTCGCGGCCCGGCGGGCGGCGCAGCAGCAGCGACAGCTGGCGGTAGGCCTGCGCGTGCTTGGAGAGGTCGTCGTAGATGACCAGCACGTGCTTGCCCTGCCACAGGAACTCCTCGCCGATCGCGCAGCCGGTGTAGGGCGCGATGTAGAGCAGCGGCGCGGGCTCGGAGGCGCCGGCCGAGACGACGATCGAGTACTCCATCGCGCCGTGGTCCTGCAGGGTCTGCACGACGGCGGCGACGGTCGACTGCTTCTGACCGACGGCCACGTAGATGCAGATCGGGCGGTTCGGCTGGTTCTTCTGGTTGATGATCGCGTCGATCGCGATCGCGGTCTTGCCGGTCTGGCGGTCGCCGATGATCAGCTCGCGCTGGCCGCGGCCGATCGGGATCATCGCGTCGACGGCCTTGACCCCGGTCTGCAGAGGCTCGTTGACCGGCGAGCGCTCCATGACGCCGGGGGCCACGATGTCGATCGGGCGGCTCTTCGTCGTCTTGATCGGGCCCTTGCCGTCGATCGGGCGGCCGAGCGCGTCCACGACGCGGCCGACCATCGCGTCCCCGACGGGGACCTGCGCGACGCGGCCGGTGCGGCGGACCGGGTCGCCCTCCTTGACGAGGGCGTCGGCGCCGAAGAGCACGCAGCCGACGTTCTCCTTCTCGAGGTTGAGGACCATGCCCATCACGCCGTTGGGCAGCTCCAGCAACTCGCCGGCCATCGCGTTCTCGAGGCCGTACACGCGGGCGATGCCGTCGCCGACCTGCAGGACGGAGCCCTCTTCCTTCAGCTCGGTGGAGCCGGCGAAGCCCTCGATCTGCTTCTTGATGACGGCGGTGATCTCTTCGGGTCTGATGGCCATGTTATTGGATGCTCTCTCTCAGGCGGCGCAGCTGGCCGCGCAGGCTTGAATCGAGGACCCAGTCGCCGATCTTGACGGAAACGCCGCCGATCAGCGCGGGGTCCTCCTTGACGTCGAGTTCGATGTCCTTGCCGGCGAACGCCTTCAGGCGGGACGCCAGCGTCTTCTGCGCCTCGGGGCTCAGCGCGCGCGCCGAGCGCACGTGCGCCCGCGCGACGCCGCGCTTCTCCGCGGCCAGGCGCGCGTACACGGAGGCGACCATCGGGAGCAGCTCGTAGCGCTTCTTCTCCAGCAGGAGCTCGATGAAGCGCGTCGTCGTCGCGCCGACCTTGCCCTCCAGCTCGGCGCGGACCAGCTTCTTCTTGTCGGCCACGGCCGCCCGCGGATGGCGCAGCAGGGCGTCCTGGGGCAGGAGGAGCTTGGCCGCGGCCGCCAGCTCCGCCTGCACGGCCTGCTCCTCGCGCTTGTCCGCGGCCGCCAGGAACAGGGCCCCGGCGTAGCGGCCGGCCAGGACCCGGTCGGAGGACTTCATCAGTTCGTTCCCGCCTTCGACGACGCCAGGTCCTTGAAGAACCCGTCGAGGACGACCTTCTGCACGCCCTCGTCCATGGACTTGCCGATCAGCTTCTCGGCCGCCAGCAGGGACAGGTCGGCGACGTGGCCGCGAAGCTCGGCGACCAGGCGGTTCTTCTCGGCGGCGAGCTCGGCGGAGGTCTTTTGCTTGATCGCCTCGGCGTCGGCCTCGGCCTGCGCCTTCAGCTTGGCGCGCAGGGCCTCGCCGTCCTTCGCGGCGGCGGCCAGCATCTCGCGGCTCTGCGCGTGCACGCCGGCCAGCTTCTCCTCGAGCTCCCTCTGGATGCGCTCGGCCTCGGAGCGGGCCTTCTCGGCGGCCAGGCGCTCCTCCTTGAGACGGTAGTCGCGCGCGTCGATGGCGCCGAGCAGGGGGCCCCAGGCGGCCTTCTTCAAGATGGCCAGCAGGCAGAGGAACGTGACGATCGTCCAGATCATCAGTCCGGGGTCGGGCGTGAGAAGCTTGTCCATGTTATCGTGACTCCTGCGTCGCTTCGTGCGTCGAGATCGTGGCCCCCGGGCGGGAAGTCCGCGCCACCCGGGGGACCGGTCGAGCCTTTACTTCGTCGCCTCCGCCGCGGCGGGGGCGGGATTGGCGCTCGGAACGCCTTTGTTCAGCGTCAGCGCCGCCAGCAGCACGGTGACGAGGGCCAGAAGTCCGAGGCCCTCGATCATCGCGGCCGGGATGATCATCATCGTCTGCAGGGCGCTCAGCGCCTCGGGCTGGCGCGCCGCGCCCTCGAGGGCGGAGCCCGACAGCTTGCCGATGCCCATGCCGGCGCCGATCACGACGAGACCGGCCCCGACGAACACGCCCAGATACGCAAGACCCAGTGAACCCATTGTTTGCTCTCTCCTTCTCTTTGTTCCGGCCCGCGCGAGGCGTCCGGGGTGCGACCTCCGCTCCGGGGCTCGCGCCTCAGTGCGGGTGAACGGACATCGAGACGAAAACGGCGGTCAGGATCATGAAGATGTACGCCTGCAGGAACGCGACCAGGACGTCCAACAGGTACGCGAACAGCGCTAGCCCCACCGCGCCCGGCGCCGCGGCGGCGCCGACGAAATGGCTCATCTTCGCGAAGACGAAGATCAGGAACAGGAACGACAGCGAGACGACGTGGCCCGCGATCATGTTCGCGAACAGACGGATGCAGAGCGAGAAGCACTTCGCGAAGATCCCGATCAGCTCGATCGGGAACAGGATGATCAGCACCGGCCACGGGATGCCGGACGGGGCCAGGTGCTTGAAGTAGCTGACGAGCCCCTGCTCCTTGATCCCGACGGCGAAGATCATGAACAGGGTCGTGACCGCCATCGCCGCCGGGATGGCGATGTTCGAGGTGGTGCCGGCGGTGAACGGGACCAAGCCGAAGAGGTTCAGGCCCAGCAGGAAGGCGAACAGGGTCAGGAAGTACGGCAGGAAGTGGTCGGTGTGGTCTCCGAACAGGGGCTTGAGGTTGTCGTCGCGCAGGAACAGGATCACCGGCTCGACCATCCCGCGGGTCAGGCGGCCGGCGGAGGTCTGAGAGCGCGCCGCGAAGGCGGTGAACGCCGTCAGGAGCAGTCCCGCCAGCCACATGGACACGATCAGCGGGGAGAGGCCCATGTCCACGGGACCGACCATGAAGTGGAACAGCTTGTGATCGATCAGGTGATGCGCGAGCACGTGCTCGAAATTCATCTCAGCCTCAGGTGCCTAAAATCCAGCGTCAACTGCAGCGCCGTCAGAACGATCGCGTACGAAAGCAACAAGTATTCCATCGACACGCCCGCCCGGCGCAGGCCCCAGGCCGCCAGGAGCCCCAGGACCGCCGCGCGCAGCGCGATCCCCCCGCCGAACGCCCGCCAGAACGACTTCGTCGAGCGCTCGC
>JAGWRY010000297.1 GCA_028869495.1 Elusimicrobiota bacterium
CCGCCGCGGCCGCGGCCGGGGCGTTCGCGACCGTCCGCCGCAACCGCGACTACCGCGGCGACCGCCCTTATCTGGAAGCGACCCTGGCCGCGGACCCCGACGTGCCGCGCGCGCACTTCGCGCTGGCCCAGATCGACGCGTACGACGGGCGCCTGAAGAGCGCCGAGGCGCAGTGCCGCGCGGCCCTGCGCCTGTGGCCGCAGTACCGAAAGGCCCGCGAGCTGTGCTCGGCGCTCGAGAGCGCGCCGGGACTTCCCGTAAATTCGTATCATAGCCCCCGGTGAGGGACGCCACGAGCGAGGTCCGGCGCTGGCTGCTGGTCGTCTGCTTTTTCGTCTGCCCGCTCCTCTTCTTCACGAACCTGACGCGCAACCCGTACGTCACGCAGATCACGCTGATGCACGGGGGGATCGCCTTCGCGCTCGCGCTCTGGGCCTGGTCCGCGTCCGGGCGGGAAGGCGGCTGGCGCCTCCCGCGCCTGCCGGTCGCCCTTCCGCTGGCGCTCTTCCTGTCCGCCTGGGGCGCGAGCTGGCTGCGCGCGTACTTGACCGACCAGCCGTTCTTCCGCCCGGCGATCGTCAGCCAGGGGGCGACCAACACCCTGTTCCTGCTCGTCGTCTGCGTCGCGGCCTTCCTGCTCTCGGCGGCCCTGGCCGCCGAGGACGACGGGGGGGCCGACGTCCCGCTGGGCGCGTGGGGCGCGTTCGCGCTGGCGTGGGGGCTCCTGTGGTGCGCGTTCCCGCAGGCGCGCGCGCCGGTCCTGGGCGGGCCGACGGACTTGTGGGCGCTGGCCTGGGACCCCTACGGCGCGTTCGTCTGGGCGCTCGGGCTCGCGGGCGCGCTGTGGCTCACCCGCCGCGGGCGCCAGGCGGACTTCCTGCATCTGGCTCTGTGCGCGGGCTTCCTCGCCTCGGCCTACGGCGTGCTCCAGTACTTCAACATGGAGGTCGTCTGGCCCTACACGCTGAACCCGTACGGCGGCCGCGCGGTCTCGACCTTCGGAAATCCGAACTTCCTGTCGACCTTCAACGTCGCGCTGATGCCGATCGCCCTGGCCCTCTTCGTCCGCGAGAAGTCCGCGCCGCGGCGTGCCGTCTACGGCGCCCTCTTCCTGACCCTCGAGGCGGCCCTGCTGGCGACGCTGACGCGCTCGTCGTGGGGCGGAGCGCTGGTCTCGACCTCGGCCCTCCTCCTCTTCCCGCGCCTGCGCGCGCGCCTGAAGGCCGAGCCGCGGCCGGCCGGACTCCTGATCGGCGCCGCGGTCCTGCTCGCCCTGCTGTGGCCGTCGAGCTCGATGGCGACGGCCTACACGCCGACCGTCATCGGGCGCTTGACCGAGGTCGAGAACGTGCTGAAGCCGAGCGCGGCCTACAGCCCGTTCTACCAGCGCGTGCTGATCTGGACCAGCGCCTGGCTGATGGGCTCCGGGGTCCCGCTCCTCGGCAAGGGGGGCGGGCTCTTCGAGCTCTTCTACCCGTTCTACCAGGGATTCCTGCTGCATCACTACCTCTTCTTCCACACGATGCGCACGCACGCCAACAACGCCCACGACGAGATCCTCGAGAACTTCTCTCAGGCGGGGCTGCTGGGGCTGGGCGCCTACGTCGCCCTGTGGGCGGCCTTCTTCGAGTCGGCCCGCCGCTGGGCGAAGGGGCGCCTCGGCGAGGACCCGCTGTGGACCGGGGCCGTCGCCGCGTGCGCGGGCGTCCTCGTCGACAACCTGATGAACGTCTCCCTGCACTTCGCGGTCCCGGCCTTCCTGGCCTGGTGGCTGGCCGGCTACGCGATGGGACGCGGCGCGCGGGAGGGGGCCGGCTTCTGGACCTGGAAGGGGCGGCCCGTCCTGCGCCGCGCGGCCGCGGCGCTCCTGCTCGCCGCGGCGGCGGGCGTCGGCTGGCTGCAGGTCCGCGTCTGGGCGCGCGAGGCCTGGTACTTCGCCGGCTTCAAGCTCTCGCGCCGCGGCGACCTGCCCGGCGCGCAGGCGGCCCTCGAACGCTCGCGCGCGTGGGGGCCGCGCGAGGTCAACGCCCTCTACGAGCTGGGCAACGTCTACGCGCGGGAGGGACGGGCGTCCGCCGCGGCCGGCGCGTACCGCGAAGCGCTCGACGCGAACGCGGGCTACGACGAGATCTACTACAACCTCGCCACGCTCTACGGCTCGAAGCTGGCGCGGCCCGACCTGGCCTTCCGATTCTACGAGACGGCGTGGGCGATCAACCCGCTCTCGCTGAACGTCGCCAACGCGCTGAGCGCGTACTGCCTGCAGGACCCGGCGCACCGCCTCGACGAGGCGCTCGACGTCCTGCGCGAGACCGCGCGGAACTTCCCCGGCAACCCGAACGTCTGGAACAACCTGGGCTACGCGCTGGCGCTGGACAAGCGCTGGGCCGAGTCCGAGCAGGCGTTCACCCGCGCGCTCGAGATCGCCCCCGGTCTGGACCAGGCCGCGCGCAACCTGGCGGGCGTGTCCGCGCGCGCGCACCGGCCTCCGGCGCCGATCCTGAAGGTCCTCGGCGACCTGCGGGCGCTCGACGCCGCGATCTCCCGCCGCGACGGCTCGGATAAGACCCTGGCGCTGGCGGCCTCGATCGCCGCGCGCGAGCCGGACCTCGCCAAGGGCCGTTTCCTGTACGGGAGCCTCCTGCTGGCGCGCGGCCGCACGTCGGAGGCGATCCCGGAGCTGGAGGCGGCCGCCCGCCTGGAGCCGTCGCGCGCGGCGAGCCGCCTGAACCTCGGGAACGCCTACCTGAGCGCCGGCCGCGTCAAGGAGGCCGCGGCGCAGTTCCGCGAGGCCTTGAAAGACGATCCCGGCGACCCGACGGCGCTCCAGCGTCTGAAGGAGCTCGGCCTGCTCAAGTGACCCGCCGCAAAATCGCGGGGAATGCGCGTAATAATTCAGTAATCGGATTCCCGTATGCTCCCGGGACACGGCCCCTCGGCGGGCCGATTGTATGCCGTCCTTGAAAAGGTTTATCATCGTCGCGGCGTTGCTCGCCGTCGTCGTCCCGCGCGTCCGCGCGCAGGACGACGGCTCCGCGCAGGCCGGCCTGAGCCGGGAGATGCGCATCGCGATCCGCTTCTACGAGCGCGGGGACGACGTGCAGGCGATGGACCGCTTCATGGAGATTCTCACGAAAGGCGAGCCGTCCGAGCGCGCGATGGCCAACGAGTACATCAACCTGATCACGCATCGCATGAACGCCGGCGGCGGCGCGGCGGGCAACCCCGCCCCGCCGGCCGGCGACGTGAAGGCGGTGCCCGTCGCCGCGCCCTCGGCGCCCGCGGCCGCG
>JAGWRY010000298.1 GCA_028869495.1 Elusimicrobiota bacterium
AGCTCGAGGCCGAGGCGGTCGCCGCGGGCGGGCCGCCGGACGAGACCCTGGCCGCCGCGCTCGCCGTCCTCGCCGCGCGCGGGATCGCGCCGGCCCCGGAGGCGCGGCGCTGAAGGTCCAGGAGACCCGTCCCCGCCCGGAGCGCGCCGTGCTGGTCGGCGTCGGCGCGAAGGCGCGCGTCGCGCTGATCCGCTCGAGCCTCGCCGAGCTCGGCCGGCTGGCCGAGACCGCCGGCGCGGTCGTCGTCGCCGAGACGACGCAGGCCCTCGCCCGCCTGCACCCGGGCACCCTGATCGGCGAGGGCAAGATCGCCGAGATCGCCGGGACCTGCGCGTCCCTGCGCGCCGGCACCGTGATCTTCGACATGGAGCTCTCGCCGGCCCAGCAGAAGAACCTGGAGAAGGCCCTGCCCCGCATCAAGATCGTCGACCGCACGCGCCTGATCCTCGACATCTTCGCGCGCCGCGCGCGCACGAGCGAGGGCCGCCTGCAGGTCGAGCTCGCGCAGCTCTCGTACATGCTGCCGCGCCTGACCGGCGCCTGGCGCGAGTTCAGCCAGCAGGTCGGCGGCATCGGCACGCGCGGCCCCGGCGAGCGCAAGCTCGAGTACGAGCGCCGCCACATCTCGCGCCGGGTCGCGCACCTCGAGCGCGACCTCGAGCGCGTGCGCGCGTCGCGCCGCCTGCGCCGCGAGCGCCGCGCCGGGGTCCCGGTCCCGCAGATCGCGCTGGTCGGCTACACGAACGTCGGCAAGTCGACGCTGCTCAACCGCCTGGCCGGCGGCGAGGCGGCCTACGCCGACGACAAGCTCTTCGCGACGCTCGACCCGACCGCGCGGCGCGTGCGCCTGCCCGAGGGGGGCTGGGCGGTCGCGACCGACACGGTCGGCTTCATCCAGCGCCTGCCGACGACCCTGATCGCGGCCTTCCGCTCGACCCTCGAGGAGGTCGAGGCGGCCGACGTCCTGGTCGTCGTCGGCGACGCCTCCTCGCCCGAGTTCGAGCGCCAGCGCGCGTCGGTCGACGAGACCCTGCGCGCGCTCGACACGGCGGACCTGCCCCGCGTCGAGGTCCTGAACAAGGCCGACCGCCTGACCCCGGAGGAGCGCGCCGACCTCGCGCGGCGCCGCCCGGACGCGGTCCTGATCTCGGCCGAGACCGGCGAAGGCGTCGCCGCGGCGCTCTCGCGCGTCGAAGAGGCGCTCTCCCGGCGCTGGCTCAAGCGCGAGCTGGACCTGCCGCACGAGAAGGCGGCGCTGGCCGCCCGCCTCTACGAGAGCGCGCAGGTCCTCGGCCGGCACGCGCACGGCTCGCGCACGCGCTACCAGCTGCGCGTGACGCCGGAGAACTGGACGCGTTTGCAGGCCCTCGCCGCCGAATGCTAGAATTCGTCAGGTTTTCATGGGCGATTTTCGCGTCGCCGGTCTCCTGACCCTCGGCTATCTCTCCGGCGGAATCCCGACGGGGTATCTCGTCGTCAAGCGCCTGAAGGGCTACGACATCCGCACGCGCGGCTCGGGCAACCCCGGGACCGCGAACGTCTACCGCAACGCGGGCCCGCTGGCCGGCGCGATCACGCTCCTCGTCGACGCCGGCAAGGGCTTCCTGCCGGTGTTCCTTTGCCAGCGCCTGATCCCGGGGCACCCCGGCCTGGACATCGCCGTCGGCGCGGCGGCGGTCGTCGGGCACAACTGGACGGTCTTCCTGGGCTTCAAGGGCGGCAAGGGCGTCGCGACCTCGGCCGGCGTGTTCCTGGCGCTGATCCCCAAGGCGATGGCGGCCGCGATCGCGGCCTTCGCGCTCGCGGTCTGGCTGACCGGCCACATCTCGGTCGGCTCGATGAGCGGGGCGATCTCCCTCCCCGTCGCGGCGGCTCTCTTCGGCGCGCCGGCGCTCGACGTCGCGGCGGCGGCGGCCGCGGCGGCCCTGATCGTCTTCAAGCACGTCCCGAACATCAAGCGCCTCCGGCAGAACCGAGAGCTCGGCATCCATGGCCCGTCCGCGTAAGCCCGACGTCTGCGTGCTGGGCGGGGGGCTCTGGGGCGTCGTCCTCGCCCAGCGCCTCGCCTCCAAGGGCGCGCGCGTGCGCCTCTGGGAGTTCGCGCCGGCCCTGGCCCGCGCGCTGCGGCTGACGCGGCGCCACGAGCACATCCCGGGCTTCCGTCTCGACCGCTCGGTCCGCGTCGGCCACGACCTGGGCGCCGCCGCCTCGGGCGCCGAGCTGCTCGTCTTCGTCCTGCCCTCGCGCGCGATGGCCGCGACCGCCCGCGCCCTGCGCGCCTGCGCGCCGCCGAAGCGCGGGGCCCGCGCGATCAACGCGTCGAAGGGCCTGGAGCCGCGGACGCTCGCGACGATGAGCGCCGTCCTCGAGCGCGAGCTGCCCGCCCTGCGCGGGCGGGTCTGGACGCTGACCGGCCCCAGCTTCGCGCGCGAGGTCGCGCGCGGCGTGCCGACGTCCCTGCTCCTCGGCGGGCCGGCGGGCGCGCCCGCGCGGGAGCTCGCGGCTCTGTTCGATGGCGGCCCGCTGTCGGTCGCGCCGTGGCCGGACCGCGTCGGGGCCGAGCTCGGCGGCTCGCTGAAGAACGTGATCGCCGTGGGCGCGGGCGTCCTCGACGGGCTCGGCGCCGGCGCGAACACGAAGGCGGCGCTGCTCGTGCGGGGACTCGACGAGATGGGACGGCTGATCCGCGCCAGCGGCGGGCGCGCGGAGACGATCTACGGCCTGGCGGGGCTCGGCGACCTGATCGCGACCGGGACCTCGGCCGAGTCGCGCAACCGCGCCTACGGCGAGCTGCTCGGCCGCGGCGTGCCGCCGAAGCGCGCTCAGGCGCGGATCCCGACGATCGTCGAAGGCGTCGAGGCGGCCTACGGCGCGCGCGCGCTGTGCCGGCGGCGCGGCGTGAAGGCGCCTCTGATCGAGGCGATCTACGCGGCGACCCGCGGCGCGCCCGCGCGGCGCGTGCTGACGGCGCTGGGCTTTCGCTGAGGACGGGGGAGAGGAACATGGCCAAGAACGAGAAGGGCAAGAGCGGCGGCGACGAGAAGCCCCGCCGCGCGGGCACCGAGCGCGAGGTCCGCATCTACTCGCTGGCGACGACGGTCAACGAGTGCATCATCTTCCTCGAGGAGCTCGGCGGCAGCCGCCTCCTGCCGATCTGGATCGGCATCGCCGAGGGCCAGGCGATCGCGATCCGCTTCTCCGGGATCGTCCTGCCCCGGCCGCTGACCCACGACCTGCTCCTCGCGTCGATCACCCAGCTCGGCTGGGAGGTCAAGAAGGTCGTCGTCAGCGACATCAAGGAGAACACCTTCTACGCGCGCGTCGTGCTGGGCGACGGCAAGAAGACCGAAAACCTCGACAGCCGCCCGTCCGACGCGATCGCGATCGCGGTCCGCGCCGGCTGCCCGATCTTCGTCGACGACTCCGTGTTCGCGCGCTGCCAGACCCTGAACAAGCCGATCAGCGAGGAGGAGGTCGGCAAGTTCAAGGAGGAGCTCAAGAGCCTCAAGCCCGAGGACATCTTCAAGGACCTCAAGAAGCCCGGCCCCGGGGACGCCCCGCCCGCGAAGGAGCCCCCGAAGAAGGAGCCGCCGAAGGAGGAGGGACAGTGAACCGCCTCGACATCATCAAGTCCGTCGCCAAAGTCCTGACGACCAAGGGCGAGGCCGCCCTCGCGGTCGAGACGACGTTCGAGACGATCCGCCGCGCGCTGGAGCGCGGGGAGAAGGTCGTGATCTCGAACTTCGGCACGTTCCGCGTCAAGTCCCGCCAGCCGCGCGTCGGCCGCAACCCGAAGACCGGCGAGCAGGTCAGCGTCCCGTCGCGGCGCGGCGTGCGCTTCAAGGCCTCGAAGAACCTGCTCGGCTGACGGCGGGTGTCGCGCTCCACTGGACAGCTCCTCAGCGACCTGTTACACTGTCCTCGTGAGCTACACGTTCTCCGCCATCGTCGAGAAAGAGGGGAAATGGTACGTCGCCCTTTGCCCGGAGCTCGACGTCGCCAGCCAGGGCAAGACGATCGAGACCGCCCTGGCCAGCCTCAAAGAGGCGGTGGAACTCTTCGTCGAGCACGCGTCCCGGAAAGAGCTGAAAGCGGCGCTTTCCTCGCGCCCCCTGATGACGACGCTCGAAGTAACGGTCTGACCCGATGGGCCGCCTTCCGTCCGTGTCCGGCAAGGACGCGGTTCGCGCGCTGGGGAAGGAAGGTTTTCGCTTTATCCGCCAGTCCGGCAGCCATCTCGTCCTCCAAAAGGCGCTCGCCGGATCGACCGTCACCGTGATCGTGCCGAACCACCCCGAACTCGCGAGAGGGACGCTCCGCGCGATCATCCGCAAGTCCGGCCTGAGCGTGGATGATTTCATCGCGTTGCTTTAATTCATGCGCGGCAAATTATTGGTCTTTCTTCTGGCCGGCACAGCGATCCTCGCAGGCTGCGCTTCGCTTACCCCAGAAGAGCGCAGGACTGCTTGTCGCGCAGAGAATACACCGACAATCACGTACGCCACCTATCGTCCCTTTCGGTTTTCCTACCCATTCACAGAATTTTGCCATGAATATGTTTCGGCATCGCCCGACAGGAGCGAATGCATCCCGCAGAATCAGGCTTTATTTCATAACGCCTGCGCGAAGGGGAACGCCGCGTGGTTCCTGAAGACCGAATTGCGCGCTCTTACGGAATTATTCAATCAGGAGGACGCAGCAGGCAAGCAATATCAGGAGCAACAACAAGCGTTGCAAGTTGTAGCGGCTGCTCGGCAACAAGAAGAAACGACCAATAACAATCCTTGTTCTCAAGGAATTGCCGTTTGGCTCAATAAGGACGCCCCGTCAGCAAAATACGACCATAAGTGCGCTTACTCTGTAAAAGGGCTTACACCGATGCAAAAGGTCAAAGGCGGTTATCTAGTTGTTCCGGCGATGAACTTTTTTCCAGCAGGCAGTTACGCTGATGGCTATAGCCCCGCGATGCTCTACACAGAAACAAATCTGCACAATGGTCAACTATTGCTTGGCGTTGCCGACTATGTTGGGCGTTATAAATACACAGGCATTAACGGTTTCGTTCAGGATGTTCCCGCGTTTCGCTTAATGCAGAAAAGATGAATATGGAACTTCCCTTCCTTCCTGACCGCGACTTCTTCACGATGCGCGAGGCCGCGCGCCTCGCGCAGGTCCCGCCGCACACCCTGCGCTACTGGGAGACGCGCTTCGGCGAGCTGCGCCCCGCGCGCCGCGCGGGCGGCCACCGCCGCTACACGCGCGCGGACCTCGAGCTGGTCCTCGAGATCAAGGACCTCGTCCACCGCCGCCGGATGACGGTCGCCGGCGCCCGGCGCGCGCTCCTCGAGCGGCGCCGCGGGACGCCGGCGGACGCCCGGAGCGCCTCGGCCGCCGACGCGGGGCCGGCGTTAAAGCTGTTGCGCGAAGTCAAAAAAGAGATTAAAATGTTGGTCGACGAGTTCGGCCGGTGACCGGCCTCGCCGCGCCCACGGCCGGGGACTGGCTCAATGGTAGAGCGCTCCCTTGGGGTGGGAGAGGCTACAGGTTCGATTCCTGTGTCCCCGACCCTGGGCGCGGCGGATTCGTCGGACGCAAGACGGGGTATAGCTCAATTGGCAGAGCGCTTGGTTCGGGACCAAGAGGTTCTCAGTTCAAGCCTGAGTACCCCGACCATCTGAAGACGCGGGGCGCCCTCGAAAGGGGGCGCCCCGCCCTCTTTCCCGCGCCCTTGACAAGCCCCTTGCGCCGGGCTTGACAATCCACTAGAATGGGCTCGACCGACCCCTTGACGCGTCGACACCTCCTGGTGCGCGGGCGCGTGCAGGGGGTGGGCTTTCGGTGGTTCGCCCGCGGAGAGGCCGAGACGCTCGGCCTCTCCGGCTGGGTGCGCAACCGGGAGGACGGGACGGTCGAGGCCGAAGCCGAGGGCGACGCGCAGGCGCTGACGACGTTCGTCGAGCGTCTGCGCGTCGGTTGTCCTTCGGCGCGCGTGGACTCGATCGAGGAGCGGACGTCCGACCCGCGGGGCGGACGGGGGTTCGAGATCCGGCGCTGAAGCGCGCCGGACAAAGGAGAGCGATGGAACCGTCGACCGACACCATCAGCCAGTACTTCAAGGGCATCCAAAAGCTCGCGCAGGTCAGCCGCGAGGAGATGCACGAGCTGTGGAAGAAGGCCAAGAAGGGGGACGCGGCCGCCAAGTCCCGCATCATGGAGGCCAACCTCCGGCTCGTCGTGCCGATCGCCAAGAAGTACCACCGCCAGGGCATCGACTTCATGGACCTCGTCGAGGAGGGCAACCTCGGCCTGATGCACTCGATCGACAAGTTCGAGCCGTCGAAGGGCTACCGCTTCTCGACCTACGCGTCGTACTGGATCGAGCAGTCGATCCGCCGCGCGGTCGAGGAGCAGTCGAAGACGATCCGCATCCCGCCGCACGCGTGGGAGGCCCTGCGCAAGTGGCTGAAGATGTGGGAGAAGATGCACGCGAAGCTCGGCCGCGACCCGTCGCTGGCCGAGATGGCCCGCGCGATGCACTGGACCGCGCGCCAGGTGCGCGGCGTCCTCGACGCCGCCGAGGCCGCCAAGGGCATGGGCTCGCTCGAGGCCCCGATCGACTCCGAGGACGACAACATCACGGTCGAGGACATGATCGCGGAGACGACCGCCCAGTCGCCGGAGAACGTGATCGGGGTCCTCAAGCTCCACGACGAGCTCCACCAGGCCCTGCGCGAGATCGGCGACCGCGAGCGCATGATCCTGGAGTTCCGCCACGGCCTGACCGGGCAGACGCCGATGACGCTCGAGGAGGTCGGCCGGCGCCTGCGCCTCTCGCGCGAGCGCATCCGACAGATCGAGGAGCGCGCGCTCCTGCGCCTGCGCCGCGTCGCCAACCGGATGGGCCTGATCGAGCTCGAGGAGGGGGGCCGCCGAGGCCACACGAACCTCCAGCCCGGCTTCAGCGCGCCGAAGCTCAAGACCGACATCCTCGGCCAGACGATCCCGGCCGGGCGCAAGACCGCGCCGACGGGACCCCAGCTGATCCGGCGCCAGCCGCGCAAGCTGGTCTTCGCGCCGCCGGCCAAGCCCAACGGGAAGAAGCGGAAATGACCGACTTCAAGAAGCACATCCACGACGTCCCGGACTTCCCGAAGAAGGGGATCGTCTTCAAGGACATCACGCCCCTGCTGTCCGACGCGAAGATCTTCGCGGCCGCGGTCGACCGCCTCTCCGAGCCCTTCGTCGGCAAGGGCGTCCAGGTCGTCGCCGGCATCGAGTCGCGCGGCTTCCTGCTGGCGACCCCGATCGCCTACCGTCTCGGCGCCGGGGTCGTGCCGATCCGCAAGAAGGGGAAGCTGCCGCGGGCGGTGAAATCCGCCAGCTACGCCCTCGAGTACGGCACCGACTCGATCGAGGCGCACGCGGACGCCTTCCCGCGGGGGACCAAGGTCCTGCTCGTCGACGACGTGCTGGCGACCGGCGGCACCGCGGCCGCGGCCGTGGAGCTCATCGAGGCGATCGGCGGCTCCCTGGTCGGGACCGCCTTCCTGATCGAGCTGGGCTTCCTGTCGGGCCGTCAGAAGCTCCCCGGCCGGGACGTCCGCTCCCTCGTCTCCTACTGATCGCCCGCTTTAGCCCCGATAGCTCAATGGATAGAGCTACTCCGTCCTAAAGGGAAAACCCCGGATTCGCGGCTTTTCGCCGGAGTTTGAAGAGTTCGGATTCTCCTGCATTTTCCTAAGCGAATCCCGATTCGCGGGTTTGACCGGGTTCGCGGCGTTCGGTCCTGTTTTGCATCAGGATGGACACCATATGGACACCAGGCCTATGGCGCCAGTCCGCCGGACTCTGCTACCCTTGCGGCGAGGCCCGATGCCCAAACCCGACGACTCCGCCCAACTCTGCGGCGAGTTTGACGTCAAATGGAAGATGGGCGTTCGCGGCGCGGCCGCGGTCATCAGTTGGCTCGAGACCCTCAAGGCCGAAGTCGAGCTTCAGCAGGGGCAGTTCCGCGCCGGCGGCGCGGACGTCCTCCGGCTGCTCTTGATGAACGATCTCGCCCCTGGGAACCCCGTTATCCTGCGTGCCCGCGGCCCAGAGACGCCCAGGAGGCCTTCAGGAGGTTCTCAGACCTGCTGGGATGCGATCCACGGCCTCCGTGCGCTTGCGGAGACCCGCGTCTGATCGCCTGGGATGAGGCAGGCGCTACCTTTGCGTGCTCCAAGGGGCACAGCTGGACCGTGGGCAAGTCCTAGACCGCCTGGGAGGATTTCCGCCTCCCTGGCAGCCCCGACCTTAGCCCCGCGGCTTGGCCGCCGTCTTGCCCTTCGCCCGATGCCGCGAAAGAGGTGCGCGGCTGCCGTTGGCGAGCGCTTCCAGGCGCCAGCGCGCCTCGCGCTTGCCGAGGGCCCGGACGGCCACCAAAGCACCCCTGGCCTCAGCCCGAGGCTTCGAGCGGCCGCCCTCCCAGGCCGTCACGGCGCCGGCGCTGACGCCCAGGAGCCTGGCGAAGGCCTCCCTGGAGAGCCCCAGCTTGCGCTGAGCCTGGACGAGCCTAGGCCCCATCCGCGCGCCTTCCGCCTGCGCCTGCGGAGCGGTGGGGGGAGACTTGAGGCGGTCCCGCAGGTCCGACATCAGCTTCGCGTTGTCGCGACGCAGCGCGGTCGCGAGCCTGTTGAGCTCGGCGACCTGATGCTTGAGGCGCCCACGTCCTTCTTGAGCTGAGCGTCCGCCTTGCGCGACACGCGCGCCGCGAGGCGCTGAATCTCGTCCTTGAGAACCTTGCCGAGGTTGGGCATACCGGAATGGTAGCAATATGGGTCCGAGATCCAACTACCGTCCAGGTCCTGCCTCGGCACTAACAGGCCGCATCAATGGGAATTCTTTCCAAAAGTCGGCTTAACGGGATAGCAGGAACCGTACTCGAAAGCAGTCCCAAGCGGGCATCCGCCGGTAGTCGTTCCAGTCTCGGGAGACGCCTTCGGAATATCCTGCTCTCGGATCAGCCTACGGTTACCCAGTTCCCCGTATTGGAGAGCTGCTCCAGTGAGCGAGGTTCCGCAAGTCCAATAGAACGGAGGGAAATACAACGTGCAATACTTCTCGGCGAAGACATCGATCAGGCCTTGGGCGGGCGTGCTGCTCTTGTAGACGGCGTCCGCGAATGCCGTTCCGAGGGAGTCATCGCCGGACTGAAACAAGCCGAACAAGTAGTAGTTCTTCTCGGAGTTCCCTTTCACGATCCCGACGACCTTGTCGTTGGAGCTGTGGGCTGCGGAGGTTATGACCATCTGCCGGTTGTAAGTGCAGCCCGCCAAACACATTGTGGCGAGAAATCCTGCCGCGACGAGATATTTCATGTTGTCCTCTTCGTTGAGTCCGCTACGCAGTCGTTTCCTCGACGCATGTGGGATTATCGTTCCGCGGCGAGTTGACGATCGGAGAGACCGCGTATGTCTCCAGGTTCCCGCTCCAGGGCTTAAGCAGGGAAGCCAGGACGTCCGGCTTGGCCGCAGGATCCAGCCAAGTGGCCTCATCCTCACGCGCGAAGATAACGGGCATGCGGTCGTGAATCGGCTTCATCACGTCATTGGCGCCGGTCGCGATGATCGTGAAGGTCCGGACATCCTTGCCCTCGGGCGACTTCCAGTCGTCCCATAGGCCGGCCATCGCGAAGGGCTCCCGCGATGGCAGCACCGCGCGTCGCGGCTCTTTGCCGCCGCCGGCCAGGCGCTTCCACTCGTAGAAGCCGTCGGCGACGACGAGGCAGCGGCGCTTGCGGAAGGGCGTCCGAAAGCTCGGCTTGAGGGCCACGGTCTCGGCGCGCGCGCGGAACATCTTGAGGACGCGGCCGTCCTCCTCGAGGACGACGGGGGCGTCCTGCGTCGGCACGATGTTGTAGCGCGGATTGAGCTCGGAGACCTCGGATGCCACTAGGCCGAATCGTTCGCGTAGCTCTTTGGCGGATGCCGTCTGGGTGTATCGCCCGCACATAGCGGCACGCTAGCATTCCATAGTCCGATGTTGGAAGGTCTCCCGCTCTTGCTTTGTCGTGGAAGGCGGGCTACCCTGAGCGGTGATGAGCGGCTCGGCGAAGGTTCGTGACAAAAGATCCGCGAGATCCTGGACGCGTCGACCGGGGCGGCCGGCGCCGGCGGGCGCCGAGGCCCGAGTACGGGGGCGTGCTAGCCCCGCGAGCCGCGGAGCCTGCAGTCGCCCGGCGGCGCCTTTCAGCGGGTTCTCCGGCAGATCTCCTCGATCCGAATCGAAAGCGCCTCCAGGTCGAACGGTTTGAGGAGAAAGTCGCGGGCGCCGGCGCGCATCGCGAGCACCGCCGTTTCGACGGTCGCGAAGCCGGTGACGACGATGACCGCGAGGTCCGGGCGGATCGCCCGCGCCGCGGCGAGCAGGGCGAGGCCGTCTGCGCGCGGCATCGTCAAGTCGGTGACGACGACGTCGACGCGGCGCCTCGCGAGCGCTTCGGCGGCGGCTTCGCCGTCGACGGCGATGATGATCTCGAAGCCCCTTTGCGCGAGGGCCCACGCGAGCATCTCCCGCATCCCGCGCTCGTCGTCGACGATGAGGATGCTCCCGCGTCTCGCGGTTTTCATCGCGGCGCCGCCGGGTCCTTCGCGGGGAATCTGACGATGAAGGTCGTCCCGCCCGGCCCGCTCTCGACTTCCAGGTCGCCCGAGTGCTTGCGCACGATCTCGTTGACCAGGCTCAGCCCGAGCCCGGTCCCCTGCCCGACCGGCTTGGTCGTGAAGAACGGCTCGAAGATCCGCTGTTTGAGGTCGGGCGGGATGCCGGTGCCGGTGTCGGCGACCTCCAGGCGCACCCACGCCTGGGGCGAGGCGGGCTGCAGCCGCGTGCGGACGGTCAAGGTTCCGCCGTCGGGCATGGCGTCGATCGCGTTCTTGGCGAGGTTCACGACGATCTGCTGGATCTGGTTCTTGTTTCCCAGGATGCGGGGCAGTCCCGGCTCCAGCGCCGTCTCCACTTTCACCCGGCTCATCTTCGCCTGCGCGGCGGCCAAGGCGACGGCCTGCTCGACGGCCGGATTGAACTCGAGGGGCTCCTTCTCCGACTTCGAGGTCCGCGCGAAGGTGAGCAGATCCTGGACGAGCGTCTTGCACCGCAGGGATTCGCGCTCGATGGACCGGATCGGGAGCTCCAAGGGATCCCCGGCCTTGAGACCGTGGGCCATCCCCTGGGCGAAGCCCAGGATCACCCCCAAGGGGTTGTTGATCTCGTGGGCGACTCCCGCCGCCAGCTGGCCGACCGCGGAGAGCTTCTCCGACTGGCGCATGCGCGTCTGCATCTGCAGGCGGTCGGTGACGTCGCGAATCAAGCTCGTCACGAAGAGCCCCCGCTCCGTCTTTTCATAGCTCAAGCTGATCTCCGCCGGGAATTCGGAGCCGTCCTTGCGCCGGCAGAAGAGCGGCAGGTCGATGGCCATCGAGCGGGTGCGGGGGCGCGCCGCGTAATCCGCGCGGTGATCGTCGTGCCGCTCGCGCAGGCGCTCCGGGACGAGGACTTCCACGGGCTTCCCGAGTATCTCGCGGCGGTCGTAGCCGAAGAGACGCTCGGTTTGCAGGTTGACGAGACAAATCCTCCCTTCCGGATCGACGGTGACGATCGCGTCGGGCGCCGATTCAACGAGGCGTTCGATGGTCAGCGAGGCCCGTCTGAGACGCTTGCTGACGTAGACCGCCGCGATCGTCAGCGCGATCAGCAGCACCGTGCCGAGGAGGACGAAAAATCCCAGCTCGCGCAGGCCGATCCCCGCGACCGCGGCCGGGGCGCCCGCGACAGGGAAGTAGTGGGCGGACGCCATCCCGGTGTAGTGCATCCCCGCGACGGCGAGGCCCATCAGGACGCCGCCGATGATCCGGCTCGGCAGCGGGTTGTTCCATTCCAAGCGCTGCAGCGTGAACTTTACGAAGATCGACGCCGTCGCCAGCACGTGGGCTACGACCAGCGAGAGCGCGAAAGTGACCGGGGCATAGGCCATGTCCGCGGGCATCAGCATCGCGGCCATGCCGGTATAGTGCATCACCCCGATGCCGCCGCCCATCAATATCCCGCCGAGGTTGGCGCGGCCGAAAGAGATATCGCGGCGGCTGATGAAATGGAGAGCGATGCCGCTGGCGGCTATGCCGGGAAGCAGCGAAACCAATGTGATCAGCGGATCGTAATGCACGGGGAATGGGAGCTGGAACGCCAGCATGCCGAGGAAATGCATGCACCAGATGCCGCAGCCCATCGAGACCGCGCCAGCCGCCAACCACGCTCGGTGTTGCGCGGGCGAGGAGGACGTCGAGAGCATCTCCTCGATCAGCAGCGCTGTGAAGGCGGCGAGACTCGCGACGATGATTGAAAGCGCGACGAGGTCGAACCGATAGCTGCCGGAAACCTGGCCGCTTAGGTCGGCGCCGAGCGGAAGGAATCGCATGTAGCAAGGCGTCATAGTCAGACGTTCCCCCGCCCATCCGTCCGCGCGGACCCGGAGCGCGCGCCGCGGGGCTTCAGCGCTTCCATAAAGACGGCGGAAAGCTGGCCGAGGTCGTAGGGCTTGGCGAGATAGTCGAGAGCCCCGAGCTCCATCGCCTTGGCGGCGGTCTCCTGAGTCGGGAAGCCGGTGACCAGGACGACCTCGATAGGGGGATGCAGCTCCTTGAGGCGCCTCAGCGTCTCGATCCGTCGATGCCGGGCATCATCAGGTCGCAGACGGCCAGTGCGGGCTTGTGGAGCCGCGCCGCTTCTAGGGCCTGCGAACCGTCCGCGGCGGCCACGATCCGGTAGCCCATCCGCGCAAGCCCGTAGGAAAGCATGTCGCGAAGCCCCTTCTCATCGTCGACGATCAGGACCAGAGGGCGGCCGTCTTCCATGAACGGGAGGATACCCGCGCGCGCTGTCCGGCTCCCAAAACCGCGCTTAACTCGCGCTGAAGCCGCGCGACGCGGCGGGGGCGCGGAGCCTCCGGCACGGCGGCCTTAAGTCTTTGTTCAGCGCGCGTTCGCCGCGGCTTGGGCGACTCCGGCTACGCTGGCGGCATGGACGCGGAGCACGGGACGGCGGTGCGCGGCGACGTGATCGCGGAGATTCGAGGCTTGGCGGCGGGCCTCGAGCCGGCCTTCTTCGAACGCCTCGTCGCGACCTACGTCGGCGACGGGAAGCGCCATCTGGACGCCATGCGCCGCGCGCTCGCGGTTCGGGACGCCGAGGCGTGGCGACTGGAGGCGCACTCGATGAAAGGGGCCAGCGCGAGCGTCGGCGCGGAGCGTCTCGCGGAGCTTTGCCGCAGCGCCGAGAGCGCGCCGGTCGTCCCCGACGGCGCCGCCGAAGCCTTGCTCCGGGAAGCGCACGAGGAATTCGCCCGCGTCCGCGCGGCGCTGGCCGCGGAGACGAGCCGCTCGTCGCGGACGGGGGAGCTCTCATGATCGAAGCCGAGACGGCGGCGCGCCGTTTTCAGGACGAGTGGCTGGTCCGCTCCGTGGTCGGTCCGCTCGGGGTTCGGGCCGCGGACGTCGAGCGCCTCCGAGCCAGCGGCCAGAGCGTTTTGGCCGAGGGGCTATTGAAGGAAGGGCTGATCTCCAAGGATTCCCTCGCGAAGGCCCTCTCCGAATCGTACGGGGTCCGCTACGTCGAGCCGCGGCGCGAGGACGTCGAGAAGCTGGCGGCCAATCTCGTGCCGGAGGCCTTGTGCCGCAGACGCCGTCTTCTGCCCCTGCGGCTGCGCGCAGACCGGCTCGAGGTCGCCATGGCCAATCCCCTGGATCTCGAGGCGCTCGAGGACGTCCAAGGCCTGACGGGCCGCCAGCCCACGCCCCTGTATTGTCCCGACGCGATCCTGTCGGGGCTGATCGACGCCGTGCACGATCCGGACGGGGCCGTCTTCGACCTCCTGCGCCGGGTCGAATCCGAGGAGAGCGTGGAGATCGTCGCCGAACCCGAGGCGCCGCGCGTCGTCGAGGACGTGCGCGCGCCGGTGATTCGACTCGTGAATTCCCTGATCGTCAACGCGGTCCGGCGCGGAGCCTCCGACGTCCATATCGAGCACGCGGAGAGCGCCAGCGTCGTGCGCTACCGAATCGACGGCGTCCTGCGGCCGATCCTGAACCTGCCCCAGCGCCTGGCGGCCGGCGCGGTCGTCACGCGCCTCAAGATCATGGCCGGGTTGGACATCGCCGACCGCCTGCGCCCGCAGGACGGCCGGGCGGCCCTGCGCGTGGGGGGGCGCGACATCGGGCTGCGCGTCTCGACCCTCCCGACCCAGTACGGCGAGAAGGCCGTCGTCCGCCTCCTCGACCGGCGCGCGGCGGAGGTCCCGCTCGACGCGCTGGGCTTCCTGCCGGAGCAGGTGGGGCGTCTGCGCGAGCTGGCGCGGTCGCCGCAGGGATTGATCGTCGTCACCGGACCGACCGGCAGCGGCAAGACGACCACCCTCTACTCCCTGCTGAACCTCGTCCGGAGCGACAACGTCAACGTGGTCACGATCGAGGATCCCGTCGAATATCGCCTCGAGAAGATCAATCAAGTCCAAATCGCCGAGAAGCAGGGGCTCGGCTTCGCGGAAGTCCTGCGCTCCGTGCTGCGCCAGGACCCGGACGTCATCATGGTCGGCGAGATCCGCGACGCCGAGACCGCGAAGATCGCGGTGCAGGCCGCGATGACGGGGCACTTGGTCCTGACGACCCTGCACGCCAACGACTCTCTTGCGGCGGTGTCACGCTTGAAGGACATGGGCGTCGAGCCCTACAAGCTCGGACCGGCCCTCCTGGCGGTGACCGCCCAGCGCCTCGTGCGCCGCCTGTGCCCGGAGTGCCGCCGCAAGAACGCCGCGACCCCGTATTTCGCCGCCGCGGGCTGCGAAGCCTGCGGATTCAGCGGCCGCAAGGGCAGGCTCTCGCTGATCGAGCTGCTGGCCCCCGACGCGGAACTGAAAGCCGGGATCGCGGCGGGAGCGGGGGAAGACGCCCTGCGCCGCGACGCCGTCGCGCGCGGGCTCCTGCACGAGCTCGGCGCCGACATCCTGCGCCATCTGACCTTGGGCGACGTCGCGCTGGACGAGGTCCGTCCCTACTTCGACCACGAGTCGCCCGCGCGGCGTCCCGAAACGGACGGGCGCCCCCGCGTCGTCGTGGCCGAGGACGACGCGACGACCCGACTGCTGTTGGTCGCGGCCCTGGAGAAGGACGGCTGCCGCGTCCTGCAGGCGCCCGACGGCCGCGGCGCGCTCGCCGCCGCGGCCGGCGGCGCCGAGCTGATCCTGACCGACCTGCACATGCCGGTCATGGGCGGCCGGGAGCTGGTCTCGCGCCTGCAGGAAAATCCGGCGACCGCAGGCGTGCCGATCATCGTCCTGACGGCCGACACCGACGAGCGCAGCCAGCAGGAAGCGCTGGACGCCGGCGCCGACGACTACGTCGCCAAACCGTTCAAGACGCCGCTTCTCCTGTCCCGCGTTCGCGCCGCCCTGCGGCGCAGCGGCGCCGTCGTCCCCGCCGCGCCGGCCGCGGCCTGATCTATGAGCGACAAGAAAGACGCCGAGAAGACGCCGGAGCCCCCCAAGGTCCTGGTCATAGACGACGAGGCCGGTTTGAGGGACATGCTGTCCTACTCCCTTCCGCAGAGAGGGTTCGCCGTGACCTGCGCGGCTACGGGCGAAGAAGGACTGGAGCTCGCGACGGCCTTCGACTTCGACGTGGCGGTCTGCGACCTGATGATGCCGGGCATTCAAGGCGTCGAGGTCCTGCGCCGGCTCAAGAGCGCCCGCCCGGAGACCGAGGTCGTGATGGCCACGGGTTACGCGACGCTCGAGACCGCGGTCGAGTCCATGCGCCTGGGGGCCTACGACTACATCGTCAAGCCCTACGAGCTCGAGCATCTCGAGATGGTGCTGCGCCGGGCCGCCGAAAGGCGGCGGCTGAAGAAGGAGGTCGTGACTCTGGAAGGCCTCAGCCGGATGAAGTCCGAGTTCCTGGCCAACATGAGCCACGAGCTGCGGACCCCGCTGAACTCGATCGTCGGCTACACCTCGCTGATCCTCGACGGGACCTACGGCTCCGTCCCTCCGGCGCAGGGCGAGGCGATGGAGCGGGTGCTTGCCGCCTCCCAGGACCTGCTGACCTTGATCAACGGCGTGCTGGACCTCTCGAAGCTCAACGCGGGGATGATGCCGCTCCACGACGAAGAGTTCGATCTCGGCGAGCTCGCGCGCGAGGTCGCCGACACGGCGCGGTCTCTCGCGGTGCGCAAGGGACTGTCGCTGGAGGTGTGCGCGCCCGCGCCGCTGCGGGTGCGCGCCGACAGGACCAAGACCAAGCAGATCCTCGTGAATCTGACCGGGAACGCGATCAAGTTCACCGAGAAGGGCGGCGTGACGCTCGTCGTCGCCCCCACGGCGGGAGGCGAGCGCGCTCGCGTCGCGGTCGCGGACACGGGGCCCGGCATCTCGGCCGCGGACCAGGAGGTCATTTTCGAGGAGTTCCGTCAGCTGGACGGCTCCTCCCGGCGCGAGCACGGCGGCACCGGCCTCGGCCTGGCCATCGTCCGCAAGCTGGCCGCCTTGATGGGGGGAGAGGTGACGGTGAGCAGCGAACCGGGACGGGGCAGCGAGTTCGCGTTCGAGCTCCCAGTGGGGCGCGTCAAGGCGCAGTCCGCCGCCGCGGCGCCGGTGGGCGACGACGCGGCCGCGGAAGACGAGCGCCCCATCGTCCTCGCGATCGACGACGATCCGGAGGTCCACCGCCTCCTGCGCGACAGCCTGTCCAGGTCGTCTTACCGCCTGGTCGGGGCCTTGAGCGCGGAGGAGGGGCTCGCGTTGGCCCGGAGCCGAAGGCCGTTCGCGATCACGCTCGACATCATGATGCCCCATCGCGACGGCTGGAGCGTTCTGCAGACGCTCAAGAACGACCCCGTCCTGCGCTCGATCCCGGTGATCGTCCTGTCGATCTGCGAGAACCGGAGTCTCGGGTTCTCGCTCGGCGCGGCGGACTACATCGTCAAGCCGTTTCACAAGAACGACCTGATCGAGAAACTCGAGTCCCTCCGGGCGGCGGGACGCGCGCGGCTCCTGGTCGTCGACGACGACCCGTCGACAGCCGAGCTGTTCCGCCGGGATCTCGGGCAAGACGGCTACGTCGTCGAAGTCGCGCGCAGCGGCCGCCGCGCTCTGGAGCGCTTGGAGGGCGAGGCGCCCGACGCCGTCTTTCTGAGCCTGACGCTCCCGGACATGAGCGGTCTCGAGGTGCTGACCTCGCTTCAGGAACGGCCGCCGTGGCGGGACGTGCCGGTGATCGTGCTGACGCCTTCGGGCCTGCCCGACGCCGCGTCGGCGGACCTCGAGAGGCGCGTCGCGATGATCGTGGAGAAGAAGTCGATCAGTCTTCCGCAGGTCTTCGCGCGCCTCAACGAGAGGCTGGAGGCGCTGGGGCGCGGGGGCGTCCCGGTGGGCGGCCATGCGTGAGAAGATCCTGATCGCCGACGACGACGCGGACAACCGCGAGATCATGCGCATGGCGCTGGAGCGGGCCGGCTACGAGATCGTGCTCGCGCGGGACGGCCGGGAGGCGCTGGAAGCCGCGCGGCGGGAAAAACCCGCCCTGGTCCTGATGGACCTGTCGATGCCGGTGTTGAGCGGCTGGGAGGCGGTCCGGCGGATGAAGGACGACGCGGCGCTGCGCGCGATCCCGGTGCTGGCCTTCACCGCGCACGCGATCACCGGGGACGAAACGCGCGCGAGAGAGGCGGGCTGCGACGGTTACCTGTCCAAGCCGTGCCCGCCGCGCCTCGCCGTGGAGACGGTGGCCGCCCACTTGCGCGCGCGCAGCTCCGGGGCTACACTGTGAGCGCGCCCGCCCCCTGCGTCCTCGTCGTGGACGACAACGCGGTCAACCGAGCCCTCGTCGATGCGGTTTTGCGGTCGGACGGCTGGGAGGTCGTCCAGGCCGAAAGCGGGGCTCTGGGCGTCGAGGCGGCCCTCCGCGAGCGTCCCGCCGTCGTCGTCCTCGATTACCACATGCCCGGCCTGGACGGCGGAGACGTCGTCCGCCGGTTGAGTGAGCGGCTGGGCGACCGCGCGCCCGCGACCCTTCTCGTGACGGCGCTGTCCGAGGACGAGGCTCGCGCGCGGGCGGGGGACTGCGGCGCCAGCGCCTGGCTCAGCAAGCCGTTCGCTCCGCGCGCGCTGAGAGAGAAGGTGCGCGAGCTCGCGTCGCGCGGGCTCGACGCAGGGGAACGAGCGGCATGAGACAAAGCGTCTCGACGCGCGCGGGGACGGCGGCGTCCGTTCTGGTCGCCGACGACGAGCAAGGCCTGCGAGACTTCCTGACGTACGAACTGACCGAGCGTGGTTACGAAGTCGTCGCCGTCGCCGACGCCGCGGCCGCCCTGCGCTCCCTGCGCGAGCGCGACTTCGACCTGGTGATCAGCGACGTGCGCATGCCAAGGATGGACGGCCTCGAGATGCTGGAGAGGATCAAGCGCGAGACGCCCGACGTCGAGGTGGTGCTCACCACCGGCTACGGCACGGTGGACATGGCCGTGCGCGCGATGAAGGACGGCGCGTTCGACTTCCTTCTCAAGCCCGTCGATTCGGAGCGGCTGGCCGCCGTCGCGGCGCGCGCCGTCGAGAGCGGCGAGCTCAAGGCGCTGGTGGCCCTGCACGAGACGGCTCATGCGCTGTTCCGCTCCGTCGATCTCGAGGAGGTCCTTTCGGTCGTCGCGGACGCGGCGCGCAAGCTCCTGATGGCCGAGCGGGCGACGATCCTCGTCCGCGACGGCGACGGCCGCCTGCGGGTCGCCGCCGATACGCGCGGCGAAGGAGGCGTGTACGCGGCCGACGAGGCCGAGGAGGCGTGCCGGCGCGCGGAGGCGGCCGGCGCCGGGGCCGCGGACGTCGAGCGCCGCTTCGCGCGCCGGCTG
>JAGWRY010000030.1 GCA_028869495.1 Elusimicrobiota bacterium
AGATTTTTCCCTTTCACCTTCACGAAGTCAAGCTCGCGGACCTCGATCGCGTCCCCGGCCTGCTCGCGCGTCGACTCCGAGATCAGCAGGTAGGTCCCGTAGGCCTTGTTCGCCCCCTCGAGGCGCGACGCGAGGTTCACCGCGTCGCCGAGCGCCGTGTAGCTGAAGCGCCGCGACGAGCCCATGTTCCCGATCGAGGCCGGCCCGCTGTTGAGGCCGATGCGGCTGCGCACCGGCGGCAGTCCTTCGCGCGCGAACTCCTCGCGCAGCTCGGCCAGGCGCCTCTGGTTGGCGAGCGCGACGCGGCAGGCGGTCCGCGCGTGGTCCGCGCGCGCGATCGGCGCGCCCCAGAAGGCCATCACCGCGTCGCCGATGTACTTATCGAGCGTGCCGCCCGAGGCCAGGATCTCGTCGGTCATCGCGCCGAGGAAGCGGTTCATCAGGCGCGCGAGCGCGTCCGGGGCCAGCCCCTCCGAGATCGTCGTGAAGCCCTCGATGTCCGAGAAGTAGAACGTCGCGTCGCGCCGCTCGCCGCCGAGCGCGAGGGCCTCCGGGCTCTCGGCGATGCGCCGCACGACCTCCGGGGACAGGTAGTGCGCGAAGGCCGCCTGCAGGTAGCGCTTGCGGCGCCCCTCGACCGCATAGCTCCAGGCCGAGGCCGCCGCGAACCCCAGCCACAGGGCGAGCTGAGGCGCGGCCAGATCGAGCCAGACCCCCCGCCGGAAGGCCAGGACCGCCGCCCCGGCCAGCGCGGCCGACGCGGCCGCGCACGCCGCCGCCGGGGCCCAGGCGCGGACCGTCAGGCGCGTCGAAAGCCACGCCGCGAGCAGGGCCGCCAGGACCAGGAGCGGGAGCACGGCCGCGGGCGCGGGGCGCAGGGAGTCGCCGCGGATCAGGTTGTCGGCCGCCGCCGCGACGATCTCGGTCCCCGGGAAGACGCCCGCGACCGGCGACGGGTGGTTGTCCATCAAGCCCGCCGCGCTCATGCCGACGAGGACGGTCTTGCCCTTGAAGAGCGCCGGGTCGAGCGCGGGACGGCGCCCGTCCTCGAGCGCCTGCTCGCCGAGGATCAAGTCGCCGAGCGAGTACCAGTCGTAGGTCTTCAGGCGGGGGTCGCGCGTCTCCGCCTTGCCGCGGAAGAGCACCGGCATCTCGCCGCCGACCAGCGCCGGGCGGAACGCGCTCAAAGGCTTCCCGGTCGCCGCCATCGCCGCCGCCGCGGCCAGCGACGGGTAGAGGCGGCCGCCCATCGAGACGGCCAGCGGCACGCGCCGGAACACGCCGTCGGCGTCCGGCTCCTGCGACGCGTCGCCGAGCCAGCGCGCGCCGCCCAAGAGCTCCGGCACCGGCAGGCGGACCGACGACGCGCGGCGCGCCGAGGCGGCGAGGGCCGGCGCGACGGCCGCGAAGCGCGCCGGCGGCGCGGCCGCGCGCGCCGCCTCGGGCTCGGGGCCGGTCTCCATCGCCAGCGCGACGGGGCCGAAGGCCCGGATCGACCGTCCGAAGTCCGCGTCCTGATCCTCGCCGTACGGCGACGGGCTCGTGAAGAGGTCGTCGAAGACGACCGCCCGCGCGCCGCCCTTCTTCAGGAACTTCAGCGCCGCGCCGTAGAGGCTGCGCGGCCACGGCCAGTAGATCCCGTCCTTCTCGAAATGGTCGAGGCTGGCCTGGTCGAGCATGACGAGGACCAGGTCCCGGTCGGCGCGCGACGGCTCGGCGCAGGCGCGCTGGCGCCAGTCCAGGGTCTTGAGCTCGAGCTCCCGTCCCGCGGAGGTCCGCGCCGCGGCCAGGACCGCCGCGCCGACGACGGCCAGCAGGGCGGCCGGCGCCAGCAGCGCCCGCGCGCGGCGCGCGAAGGGCGTCACGCGACGTCCAGGGCCGAGACGCGGAAGGTCGGCGAGCCGAAGCCGCCGTGGAAGGAGAGGTCGGAGGCCGCCGCGTCGACGCGCGTCAGCAGGTCGAGGAGGTTCCCCGAGATCATCGCGCCCT
>JAGWRY010000299.1 GCA_028869495.1 Elusimicrobiota bacterium
AAGACGACGCACTTCTCGCTCTACCAGGTGCTCGGCTCGACCGGGACCGGGACGATCACGCCGCTGGCGGGGGCCGATGCGACCTTCACCTATCACGACGCCTACGCCTTCCCGAACCCCAGCCGCAATAATGCCGCCGTGACCTTCCGCATCGAGCCGGGCCTCGCCGACTCGGTCTCGGTGCGCGTCTACGACCTGACCGGACGCAAGATCCACGAGTCGTCCGCCTTCAACGAGCAGGTCATCACCGATCCCAACGGCCTGGGCCAGCAGTACGACTACGAGCACGTCTGGAGCGTCGACGGGGTCGCCTCGGGCGTGTACTACTACGTGATCACGGCGACCAAGGCCGGCAAGTCCGACATCCACCACGCCGGGCGCATCGGGGTGATAAAATGAGCCGCCGCGCGCTCATCGCCCTGCTCGCCCTCGGCCTTGCGGTTCCCTCGCCGGCCGCCGAGACGGCCGCTTTCCTGAACATCGGCGTCGGGGCGCGTTACCTTGCCCAGGGCGGCTCAGGCACGGCCCTGGCCGACGACGCTAGCGCCCTTTACTGGAACCCGGCGGGACTGGCCGCGCTCGACAAGCGCGAAGCCACCGCCAGCCACGCGGAACTTTCTCAGACCGTGAGGCACGACTTCCTGGGCTACGCCCAGCCAACGACGCTGGGAACCTTCGCGGCCGGTGCCACGTACCTGAGCCAGTCCGCCATCGAAGGGCGTGACGCCTTGGGGCATCCGACCGGCGGCTACCAGGCCTCGGACGCCGCGCTGAGCCTGGGCTGGGGGCATAAGACGCCTCTCGGCGATATCGGCGCGACGTTCAAGTACGTGCAGTCCCACATCGGCTCGGCCCAGGCCGAGACGGCGGCGGTAGACGCGGGCGTGCGGCGCGACTTCGGCCAGATGGGTCCGGGGCACGTTCTGCTTGGGGCCGCTCTTCGAAACCTCGGCCCAGGCATGAAGTACGACGTCCAGCGCAACGATCTGCCGCTGAGACTCGCCTTCGGCGCAGCGTACAAGCTGATCGGGGGCCATGCCTTCACCGCCGAGTGGACGAACTCGCCGCGCGGCGCCGGCAACGACTTCGGCTTCGGCGGCGAGTACCAGGCCCTGCCCGGCGTATTCCTGCGCGCGGGCTATACGACGCAATCAGCGATTACTGGCGGCACCGGCTTCGACGCCGCCCGCGGCCTGACCCTCGGCGTCGGTCTCGGACGCGGGCATTGGCGGCTCGACTACGCGGCCGTGCCGATGGGCGAGCTCGGAGGCACCCACCGCTTCACGCTGTCGGCGCGATTCTGATATGGACGAATCCAACAAAATCGAAACCGGCTTCAGCTTGCCGGAGCTTCACTGCCTCGAGATCGTGGCGAAGCTCCGATTCCTCAAGCCCATTGCGGGTTACTCCGACATCGAATGCGAGCAGATCATCGCGGCCTTCGTCAGCGGCGACGAGGCCGCCGACGAGGAAATCCGCCGCCTCGAAGCCTTTCGACGCGCGTTGCTTCGCTTGGCCGGCGAAGCTCTCGAGCACGATCCCCGCTACGCGGCCTCGGATGTGCCGCACCTCCATCTGACCCTGAGAGGCGGCGAGGAGTGCGGCGAACCGTTGTGGGTGTCGCGCTACTTCGTCTCCGTCGATGACGAGAGGAGCTGCTGCTTGGAGCTTGTCTCGGAGCGCGGGTGGAGGCGCGTTTTCTCCCGGCCGGATCAGGCGCTCGCCGCGCTCAAGATGTTGGTCGACGCCCAGACGGGATTTTGGGCTTCCTGCGTCGCTTTCGGCGCCCGGCGCGCCGGGTCATAGGCCTGATATGCGGCGGCAACCGAGACTATCTCTCCCAAGAAAGCCGGCGAGGTTCGCACGCCACAGCTTCATCGGACGAGAGTTGAGCGGCGCGGAGATCGAGGCGGCCCAAGCGGTGCCGATCGAGGCCTTCGGCTTGCCGCGGGCGCTGACCTTCGCCTGCGTCGACTACGGGTGCGCGACCCTCCTTGACCTGTTGACGGCCGACTCTTCCTGGCTGCTTCGACATTCGGGATTGGGCACCATCGCTTACGCGAAGGCGCGTTTGTGGGCGGAAAATTATCTTGCCGGCGCCTCGTTCTTGGAGCGCCTCGCCCGCGGCGGCTGGGGCGGGCTGGCGCCGGTCGTTCGGGCGCTGGTCGGCGCAATCGGGTGGCGCCGGGGAGACATTCTGGCGAGGACGGGCGGTCTGCACAGCGGCTGGCCGGTCGCCCTGCGCGAGGTCGGCGCGCACTGGGGGATCAGCCGCGAGCGCGCCAGACAATTGCGGGAGTCGGCCGAGCATCTGATGCGCTGGGAGCTACAGACCGACCAGCCCCGATTCTGGGAGATCATGAACGCGCTTTACCGGGAGTCGCTGTCCGCCCGGCAGGGCATGGCGTGCGTAGGCGAGTGGAAGCGCCCGTGGTCGCCCTTTTACACGAACGAGCGCGACGCGTGTGTGGCCTTCGCCTTCCTCTGCCGCGTCTGCGGCTACGACCCGGAGAGTTCCTGCGCTGTCAGCGACGGCGTCGTTTGTTTCGAGAGTTCGGCGGTCGCAGAACGTTTCCAGCGGGTCATGGGGTGCGTGAAGAAGACGCTTCCGACGCGGACCAAGCCGGTACGCGTCGACGACCTGATCCAGGAGCTTTTGGCCCGGGGAATCGCTGACGAAAGTCCGGAGTTCGTCAGGCGGTGTCTGGAAGTGGCGGAAAACATCCGCTGGAGCCATGATCGGCGACGGGTCGTGCGAGTGGCGCGCTGGAGGGCAAGGGGGCCGAATCCGGTTCTTGTGCCAGATTTGTGCCAACCGGAGGCGAAAACGGACGGTAACGGATGTCAACCCATGCCAGCCGATGCGGAACGGTTCCCCGACGGAGAACCGGTCTTGGAGGCCGGATCAGAGGGCCGCGGGAATCCGGCCAAATAGCCCTCTCAAGGCAGAGATCACGGGTTCAAATCCCGTACGCGCCACCAGACCCCTGGGGAGCTTTTTTATCGCCCCCCTGCGCGACGGCCATGTTAGCAAATCGGCCGCGCGCCCGCTCCGGCGGCGTTGGCCGGCCGGTCCCCCGCCTCAGCAGCAGCCCGGGAATTTCGGGTCGGGGGCCAGCGCGAAGCGGGTCGAGGGCTCGGGGATCGGGCGGCCGGTCAGGACCAGGCGGCAGCGGCGCAGGGCGTCGAGGATGATGATCACGGCGCAGGCCATGATCAGGACGGAGACGCCGGTGTTGATCCAGCCGAGCACGGCGGTGGCGGGCTGGCGGGTCAGCGGCAGGTAGTTGTCGCGGACGCTTAAGAAGCCGCCGTCCAGGGTGGTGACGATCACGAACAGGAACGGCAGCCCCGTCACCCAGGCGTAGCGGGCCTTGCCGCCGTTGACCAGGGCGGTCGTGGCCACGCTGAGCGCGATGCCGGCCAGGAGCTGGTTGGCGATGCCGAACATCGGCCAGATGGTCGAGATGCTCCCCGAGTCGATCAGCCAGGCCCAGGCGCCGACGATCAGCGCGGTCGCGACGGCCGAGCCGGGCAGCCAGTCGGGGCGCGCCAGCGGCTTGTAGACCAGGCCCGCGAACTCCTGGAGGAGAAAGCGCCCGATGCGCGTGCCCGCGTCGATCGTGGTCAGGATGAACAGGGCCTCGAACATGATCGCGAAGTGGTACCAGTAGGCCATCAGACTCTTGAGGCCGGGCAGGGCCGAGAAGATCTGGGCGAAGCCGACGGCCAGCGAGACCGCGCCGCCGGGGCGGCCGGCGACGTTCTCGCCGACCTCGCGGGAGAGGGCGGCCAGGTGGACGGTCGCGACGTGCAGCGCGGCGAACTTGGCGGCGGGGACGTTGATCGCGAAGTAGTCGCCCGGGTGCAGGCAGCAGGCGGCGACCAGGGCCACGATGCCGACCAAGCCTTCCAGAAGCATCCCGCCGTAGCCGATCAGCCGCGCCTGGCTCTCGTCCTCGATCATCTTCGGGGTCGTCCCGGAGGAGACCAGGGCGTGGAAGCCGCTGATCGCGCCGCAGGCGATCGTGATGAAGACGAAGGGGAAGACCTTGCCCGGGATGATCGGCCCGCCGCCGTGGACGTAGGCGGTGACCATCGGCATCTCGATCCGGGGACTGACCCAGATCGCGCCCGCGACCAGCGCGAAGATCGTGCCGAGCTTCATGTAGGAGGACAGGTAGTCGCGCGGCGCCAGGAGGAGCCAGACCGGCAGGACCGAGGCCACGAAGCCGTAGACCGCCATCAGCAGCGTGATCTGCCCGCGCGAGAAGGTGAACCAGCCCTCGAAGCGCGTGCCCGGCAGCCAGTTGCCGGCGACGACGGCCAGCACGACCAAGGCCACGCCGATCGCGCTCGCCTCGGCGATCCGGCCCGGGCGCAGGCGGTACATGTAGAGGCCGACGAAGAGGGCGATCGGGATCGTCGCCGCGATCGTGAACGTGCCCCAGGGCGAGCCGCGCAGCGCGTTGACGACCGCCAGTCCCAGCCCGGCCAGGGCGACGATGATGATCACCAGGATCGCGATCGAGGCGACCAGGCCCGCGACCGGCCCGATCTCGCGCCGCGCGATCTCGGCCAGGGACTTGCCGTCGTGGCGGATCGACAGCCCCAGGATCACGAAGTCGTGCACGGCCCCGGCCAGCACGACCCCGATCAAGAGCCACAGGAAGCCCGGCAGGAAGCCGAACTGCGCGGCCAGGACCGGCCCGATCAGCGGCCCGGCTCCCGCGATCGCCGCGAAGTGGTGGCCGAAGAGCACCCACTTGTTGGTCGCGTGGTAGTTCGCGCCGTCGGCGAAGCGCTTGGACGGGGCGACGCGGTTCTTGTCGAGCGTCAGCAGACGCGCCGCGATGAAGGCCGAGTAGTAGCGGTAGGCCAGCGCCATCACGCACAGCGCCGCGATCAGGAACGGGGCGGCCGACATGGCCCGATTCTACATTAATGACCTCCGGACCGCCGCCGGCCGCAGTCGACTGATTTGGTCAGGATTCGCCCCCGCGATTCGCATTTGGTATCCTGACTCCCGATGACCGAGAAGAAACAAGGACGGCTTCGGCGCGGCGTCGGACTCACGAACGAGGAGATGCGCCACGTCGGCGGCCTCTCCGGCATCTTCGCCCTGCGCCTGCTCGGGCTCTTCCTGGTCCTGCCGGTCCTGAGCGTCTACGCCCTGCACCTGAAGGGCGCCACCCCGTTTCTCGCGGGCCTGGCCGTCGGCTTCTACGGCCTGGCCCAGACCGGCATGCAGGTGCCCTTCGGCATGCTCTCCGACCGCTTCGGGCGCAAGCCGGTCATCGTCCTGGGCCTGCTGATCTACGCGACCGGCAGCGTCGTCGCGGCGACCTCGCACGGCATCTACGGCCTGCTCGCCGGGCGTTTCATGCAAGGCCTGGGCGCGATCGCCTCGGTCGTCCTGGCCCTGATCGCCGACCTCACCCGCGACGAGGTCCGCGGCCGCGCGATGGCCTTCGTCGGCATCTCGATCGGCCTCAGCTTCACCCTCGGCTTCGTCCTGGGCCCGATCCTGGCCGCCAAGCACGGCGTGCCCTTCCTGTTCTGGATCGTGGCGGGCCTCGACACCTTCGCCATCGTCTACCTGCTGACCTTCGTGCCCAGCCGGCCGCCCAAGCGCGCCTCGGCCGTCAAGTTCAAGGACCTGGGCGCCGTCCTGGGCGACCGCAACCTGGCCTCGCTCAATGCGGTCATGTTCCTCCTGCACATGGGCCTGACCGCCGTCTGGGTCGTCACCCCGCCGATCCTGCTCGGCCACTGGGACCGCCACGACATCTGGCGCGTCTACGTGCCGATGATCGTCCTGGCCGGCGGCATCATGCTGCCCGCGATGGGCTTCGCCGAGGCCAAGCAGAGGCTGAGGACCATGCTCGGCGCGGGCCTGGCCCTGGCCGCCGCCGGCTTCCTGATCCTCGCCCTGGCGCCGGGCCGGCCGCACGCCGCCGCCTGGGGGCTGATCGTCTACTTCGTCGGCTTCAACCTGATGGAGCCGGTCCTGCCCTCGCTGGTCTCGCGCTTCGCGCCCGAGGACCTGCGCGGCTCCGCGATGGGCCTGTTCAACATGTCGCAGTTCATGGGCGCCTTCTGCGGCGGCGCGCTGGGCGGCTTCGCCCTCGGCCACGGCCGCTACGTGCTGTACTGGGTCCTGCTCGGCGCCGTCCTGCCCTGGGCCTGGGTCGCCTCGCGCGTCGAGGCCCCGCCGCGCCGCAAGCCGGCCCAGGACCTCGAGGCCGACGTCGCCGCGGCCTAGAGCCGCCCCGCCCGGGAATAAGAAGGGCCCGGGGCGCTCGCGCGCCGCCGGGCCCTCCGACGGAAGTGCGATCAGCTGAGGTGCTTGCTGACCAGCTTCGTCATCTCGAACATGTTGACGACGGACTTGCCGCCGAAGACGGCCTTCAGCTTCTCGTCCGCGTTGATGTTGCGCTTGTTCTTCTTGTCCTGGAGGCCGTTCTTCTTGATGTAAGCCCAGAGCTTCTTGACGACCTCGGTCCGGGGCAGAGCCTTCGAGCCGACGACCTCCGCGAGCTTCGCGCTCGGCGTGAGTTCCTTCATGAACGCCGCGTTCGCCTTCTTGGCCATGTTGGTGGTGTCTCCGTGATGCCGGCTCGCCTCAGACGGGGCCTTCCGGCTTGATAGGCCCCATTCAAGCCGATTTCCCGTCGGAAGTCAAGGCGCCCTCCGTCGGGAGACGCCCTCAGGCGCGTCGCGGGCGGACCCGGCCGGTCCAGCGGATCCCGAACTCCTCGCAGGTCGCGCTGTACATCAGGAGGTCGACCCAGCGCCCGCGCAGGAAGACCGCGCGGCGCTTGAGGCCCTCCCGGCGCAGGCCCAGCGAGCGCGCCAGCGCGATCGAGCGGCGGTTGCCGGGCTCGACGCCCGCCTCGACGCGGTGCAGACGGAGGTCCCGGAACGCCACGTCGAGCATCGCCCGGACCGCCTCCTTGCCGTAGCCCCGTCGCCAGTGCCGGTTCAGGATCGAGTAGCCGAGGTAGGCCGACTGCGCGAGGCCCCGGAGCACGTCCATCGCCGACACCGTCCCGACCAGCTCCCCGGTGTCCCGGCGGAAGACGGCCAGGTCGTAGAAGCCGTCCGCCGCGCGTCGCCGGGCCCGCTCGGCGAGCAGGGCCCGGAAGCGGGCGCGGGTCAGCGCGGCGGCCCCGCGCGGGCCGCCGTCCCAGGCGTTGCGCTTCGGGAGGGCCCCGGCGTAGGCGTCCCGCCAGCGCGCGTAGTCGCGGGGGGCGAGCGGGCGGACCTCCAGCCGGCGCGTGCGGCGGCGCAGGGGCCCGGCGCGCGTCACGAGGCGTGCGCGGAGACGAACCGGCGCTGCGCCGCGATGCGCCGCATCTCGGCGGCGGCAGCGGGGTTCTCGCTCAGCACGAACCGGAAATCGGCGGCGGTCAGCGTGAACAGGCGCGTCGGCTCGGCGCAGACGATCGTCGCGCCGCGCGGCGCGTCGGAGATCAGCGCGCTCTCGCCGAAGAACTCGCCGGGGCCCAGAGTCGCGACGGTCCGCGAGAAGACGCCCCAGCGGCGCAGGCGGACCTCGACCCGGCCTTGATAGACGACGTAGAAGGCGTCCCCGGCCGCGCCCTGCTTGAACACCGTCTCGCCCGCCGCGCAGGAGAAGAGCAGGACCTGCGGCAGGATGCGGTCGAGCTGGCCGACGGTCAGCGGCGCGAAGAAGTCCGTCTTGCGCAGCATCCCGGCCAGGATGCCCAGCTCCGAGTCGCCGAGCTCGAGCCGCTTCATATCGGAATTGAAGCAACTTCGGCGGGCGGCGTCCACGACACCGCGTCGCCGACCGCGCAGGCCCCGGCCTCCGTCGCCCGCGCGTAGACGCCGAGCGTCCCGCCGGAGGCCAGGATCACCTGCAAGACTCTCTGCGCCTTGGCCTGACCAGGTTGGGCGAGTGTTGTCATCACGCAGCGCTTGACCGGCTTGAGGACGCGGAGCGCGAGCGTCCCGAGGCGGACCTCGCCGCCGGGCCAGGCGTCCTCGGGGCGCCCGGGCGCCTCCAGCGCGATCAGGACGTTCGGCCGGAAGCGGCGCGCGTCGAAGTCCTCGCCCGAGGCGGACATCGTCTTCAGGGCCGCCGTCGTCAGCAGGTGCAGCGGGTGGTCGTCGAAGTGCCCGCCTCCGGCGTCCTGCCGCGACCAGGCGGCCTCGACGCCCAGCAGGCGCGAGAGCGCGGCGGCCCCGGCCGGGTCGTCCGTCCGCGTCCGGCTCCCGTCCGGGAGCTCGACCTCGGCGGGCGGGGGCGGCTCGCCGGCGCGCGGCTCGTCCAGGAAGCGCGCGGAGCAGAGCAGGAGGGGCGCGAAGCGCTTCGCGCTCAGGACCCGGCCCGTCGCCGTCTCGCGCAGGCACCAGCCCCGGTCGCCGGGGATTCCCGCGCGGAGCACGGGGACGGAGGCGAGCTCCTCGCCGCCCATCGACTTGACCGGATAGCGGCGCAGGGCCGCGACGCGCGCCGTCACTCGGGCAGGCCCGCCGCGAACGCGGCGATCGCCGCGGCCAGCGCCCGCGGCGCGTCGAGCGGGACGTGGTGGTGCGCGCCCGGGATCTCGACCGCGCGGGCGCCGGGGAGCTCGCGCGCCGAGCGCGCGAGGTCCTCGCGGCTCATCAGCGTGCTGAACTCTCCGCGCGCGAGGAGGGCCGGCACGCGCACCCGCGCGAGCACGCCCCAGACCGGGTCCAGGCGCACGCCGAGCGCGCGCCAATCGAACTTCCACGTGAATCCGCCCTCGACCGGGCGCAGGCTGCGGCGCCCGAGCGCGCGCAGGTCCTCCGCGGAGAGCGCGGTCCCGTCCGGCTCCAGGCGGAAGCGCGCGGAGGCGGCGTCCTCGTCCGGGTAGACCGGCTGGGGGCGGTTGCGCAGGCGCGCGAAGCGGCCGGGACGGTCGGTCCGCGGCTCGGTCAGGAAGTCGATCGCGACGACGCCGCGCAGGCGCTCCGGGTGCGCGGCCGCGTAGCGCAGCGCGATGCGCGCGCCCATCGAGTGGCCGCAGAGGACGAAGCGCTCCCAGCCGAGCGCGGCGCGCGCGGTCTCGACGTCTTCGACCCAGGTCTCCGGCGCGTAGGCGCCGTCCTCGGTCCGGCCGCTGTCGCCGTGGCCGCGGAAGTCGAGCGCGGCCGCGCGCAGGACCCCGCCCCAGAGCGGGACGACCGGATCCCACCAGCCCGAATGCGCGGCCATCCCGTGCGCGAGCAGGACCGGCGCGCCGGCGCCGCCCCAGTCGCGCAGGCGGACCGGGCCGGCGTCGAGCTCCGTCATGCGGACGATTCTAGCGGTTCTGCGCCGCGGGCGCGAGGACCCGCTTCAGGATCTCGTCGTAGGACTTCACCGGCACCAGCTCGATCCCGTCGCGGACCTCCTGCGGGATCTCGGCGACGTCGCGCTCGTTGGCCGCCGGGAAGAAGACGGTCTTGTAGCCCATCCGGTGCGCGGCCATCACCTTCTGCGGGAGCCCGCCGATCGGCAGGACGCGGCCGGTCATCGTGATCTCGCCGGTCATCGCGATGCCCGGCTTGACCGCGCGCCCGGTCAGGCGGCTGATGATCGCCGTCGTCATCGCGGTGCCCGCCGACGGCCCGTCGATCTTGCCGGCCGGCGTGAACGCGATCTCGAGGTCCACCTTCGAGAAGTCGAAGTCCTTCAGGCCCAGCGCCTCGGCGTTCGTCTTCACGTACGCGTAGGCGTTGTGGGCCGAGTCGTCGATCATCTCGAGCATCTGGCGGCGAAGCTGCAGCCGCCCGGTGCCCGGGACGGCGACGACCTCGACGTTCAGCGTGCTGCCGCCGTGGTCGTTGACCGCCAGGCCGGTCGCCATGCCGACGTCGTTCTCGGCGGTCTCGCGGTGGCGCATCGGCGCCTGGCCGAGGTACTTCTCGACCGCGGCTTCGTCGACGGTGCCGGGGACCGGCTCGCCGCGCGTCTCGATCCAGGCCGAGATCTTGCGCATCAGCTCCTCGATCTTCTGGCCGAGCTTGCGCACGCCGGACTCCAGCGTGTAGCCCTCGACGATGCGCAGCAGCGCGGCCTTGGTCGGCGCCGCCTCCTCGGGCTTGAGGCCGGCCTCCTTCAGCGCGCGCGGCACCAGGTGGCGCTCGGCGATGCCGACCTTCTCCTGGGGCGTGTAGCCGTTGAACTGGATGATCTCCATGCGGTCGCGCAGCGGCTCCGGGATCGAGGAGATGTCGTTGGCCGTCACGATGAACAGCGTCTGCGACAGGTCGTACGGGACGTCCAGGTAGTGGTCGCGGAACGTGTTGTTCTGCGCCGGGTCCAGGATCTCGAGCAGCGCCGCCGTCGGGTCGCCGTGGTTGCCTTCGCGGCCGAGCTTGTCGACCTCGTCGAGCAGCATCACCGGGTTGATCGTGCCGGCCGCCTTCATCTGGCGGATCAGCGCGCCGGGCTGGGAGCCGACGTAGGTGCGGCCGTGGCCGCGCAGCTCGGCCGTGTCGTGCACGCCGCCGAGCGACAGGCGCACGAAGCGGCGGCCGACGGCCTTCGCGATCGACGCGGCGATCGAGGTCTTGCCGACGCCGGGCGGGCCGACGAAGCAGAGGATCGCGCCCTTGAGCGAGCCGGTGCGCTTGCGCACCGCGAGGAACTCGAGGATGCGCTCCTTGACCTTGTCGAGGCCGTAGTGGTCGGCGTCCATGATCTCGCGCGCTTTCGCGACGTCGAAGACGTCCTGCGTGCGCCGGCTCCACGGCACCTCGGTCAGCCACTCCAGGTACGTGCGGATCTTCTGCGCCTCGGAGTCCTTCGGGTTCATCTGCGCGAGCTTCTCGAACTCCTTGACCGCGGTCTTCTGCACGTCCTCGGGCATGCCGATCGCCTTCATCTTGGCCTGCAGGCCCTCGAGCGTGTCGAGGTTGCCCTGGTCCTCGGGCGGGGCGCCGCCGTCCGCCGCGGAGGACGCGGAGGGCGCGGCGCGGGCGGCCGCGCGCTTGGCCTGGAGCATGGCGGCCGTCTCGAGGATCAGGTCCTCCATCATCGACTCGGTCGACGGGGCCTCGAGCAGGCGGAGCTTGACCGCCTCGTGGAGAGGGAGCTCCTCGGCCAGCATGCCGGCCGCGCGCGCCGGGTTCTGCTCGGCCAGGACGTGCGCGACGAGGTCCTCCGGGATGGATTCGGGGTCGACGGACGAGTACTCGCGGACCAGGAGCTTCGCGGTCGCCGCGAGGCTCGCCAGGCGCCTCGCGTCGCCGGGGCGGACCGGCGGGTAGGAGACCTTGGCCATCAGCGCCTTTTTCGGGGCCTGCGCGTAGCCGTTGATCCGGACCGGGCGCAGGATCTCCATCGAGACCTTCAGCCCTTCGCCGTCCCGCACCGGGTTCGTGAAGCGCGCGAGCGCCGCCGTCGCGTTGTGGCCCTGCTTGGTCGAGCCGCCCGAGGTCGCGGCGATCGCCCAGCCGCCGTTGGCGAGGGCCTCGCGGACCTGGAGCGCGGCCGGCGTGCCCGGCGCGACGCGGAAGCTGCGCTGGTAGACGCCGGGGAAGTAGATCTTCTGGAAGGTGATGACCGGGGCCTCGGGCGGGCCGTCGTACGGGGCGAGCGGGCCGCCGGAGCCGCCGCCGCCGGCGGAGCCGCCGTTGGAGCCGGCGCCGTCGAAGCTGCGCGAGCCGCCGTCCTCGGAGCTGGCGCGGTTCTTGGCCTCGGCGGCGGCCGCGTCGAGCGCGGCGCGCGCGGACGGCCGGCGCGCGACGGTCTTCGCCGACTTCGGGATCCG
>JAGWRY010000300.1 GCA_028869495.1 Elusimicrobiota bacterium
CGCCGGCGGCATCGCGACGCCCGCGGCCGCCGCGGCCGCCTACCTGATGGGCGCGGCCTACGTGCTGACGGGCTCGGTCAACCAGGCCTGCGTCGAGTCGGGCTCCTGCGACCGCGTGCGCCGGATGCTGGCGGAGGCGGGGCAGGCCGACGTCGTGATGGCGCCCGCGGCCGACATGTTCGAGCTGGGCGTCAAGGTCCAGGTCCTCAAGCGCGGCACGATGTTCGCGATGCGCGGCGCCAGGCTCTACGAGCTGTACCGCGCGCACGCCTCGCTCGAGGCCCTGCCCGCGGACGCCCGCCAGGCGCTCGAGAAGACGGTCTTCCGCGAGCCGCTGGAAGCCGTCTGGGCCAAGACCCGGGAGTTCTTCCTGGCGCGCGACCCGGCGCAGGCCGCGCGCGCCGAGACGGACCCGAAGCACAAGCTCGCCCTCGTGTTCCGCTCGTACCTCGGTCAGGCCTCGCGCTGGGCCAACGCGGGCGTTCCCGACCGCGTCCTCGACTACCAGGTCTGGTGCGGCCCCGCGATGGGGGCCTTCAACGAGTGGGCCAAGGGCTCGCCGCTGGAAGCGCCCGCGAACCGCCGCGTCGCCGACGTCGCGCGCAATATCCTGTACGGCGCGGCCGTGCTGACCCGCGCCCATTTCCTCCGCTGCCAGGGGGCCGACCTCGGCCCCGAGACCGCCGACCCGGAGCCCTTGACGCCCGAGGGGCTCGCCCGCGCCCTGGACTAAAACCATGCCCAAGAAAGACGCCGCCGCCTCGATCCCCCTCGCCGTCGTCGGCATCGGCTGCGCGTTCCCGAACGCGCGGACCCTGCGCGAGTACTGGGCGAACGTGAAGTCCAAGGCCGACGCGATCCGCGACGTCCCCGCGTCGCACTGGAGCCGCGACGACTACTTCGACGCCGATCCGAAGAGGCCGGACATGGTCTACGCGGCCAAGGGGGGCTTCCTCGAGCCCGTCGACTTCGACCCGTCCGAGTTCGGCCTGGCCCCGAACACGCTCGAGGCGACCGATCCGGCCCAGCTCTTCGGCCTGCTCGCCGCCAAGACGGCGCTCGCCGACGCGGGCTATCCCGTCGACAAGGAGTGGGACCGCGCGCGCACCTCGGTGATCCTGGGGGTCACCGGCACGCTCGAGCTGGTCGTGCCGCTCGGCGCGCGCCTGGGGCATCCGAGGTGGCGCCGGGCGATGGCCGAGGCCGGCATCCCGAAGGAAGCCGCCGAGGACGCCGTCGCGCGCATCGCCGACTCCTACGTGTCCTGGCAGGAAAACTCCTTCCCGGGCCTGCTCGGCAACGTGGTCGCCGGGCGCATCGCCAACCGCTTCAATCTCGGCGGCACGAACTGCGTCGTGGACGCCGCCTGCGGCTCGTCGCTGTCGGCCGCGCACCTCGCCTGCCTCGAACTGCAGGCCGGCCGCGCCGACATGGTGCTCACCGGCGGGGTCGACACCTTCAACGACGTCTTCATGTACATGTGCTTCACGAAGACCCCGGCCCTCTCGCCGTCGGGCCACGCGAAGCCCTTCGACGCGAAGGCCGACGGCACGACCCTCGGCGAGGGCGTCGGCATGGTGGTCCTCAAGCGCCTCGACGACGCGCAGGAGGCGGGCGACCGGATCTACGCCGTGATCCGCGGCATCGGCACCTCGTCGGACGGCAGAGGCAAGTCCATCTACGCGCCGAGCAAGGACGGCCAGACGCGCGCCCTCTCCGAGGCCTACCGCGTCGCGGGCGTCGACCCGGCCACCGTCGAGCTGGTCGAGGCCCACGGCACCGGCACCGCCGTCGGCGACGGCATCGAGGTCTCGGCCCTCTCCGAGGTCTACCGCCGCAGCGGCCGCGCCGGGAGCTGGTGCGCGCTCGGCTCGGTCAAGTCGATGATCGGCCACACGAAGGCCGCCGCCGGCTCGGCCGCCCTGATCAAGGCCGTCCTCGCCCTGCGCCACAAGGTCTACCCGCCGACGATCAAGGTCAGCGAGCCCCTGCCGATCCTGGCCGGCGGCGAGTCGCCGTTCTACCTGAGCCTCGAGAAGCGCCCGTGGACGAGCCCGAAGGGCCACCCGCGCCGCGCCGCCGCCTCCGCCCTCGGCTTCGGCGGGACCAACTTCCACGCGGTGCTCGAAGAGCACGGCGCCGAGAAGACGGAGATCGATTGGGACGGCGACGTGGAATTGATCGCGGTGTCCGGAAACGACGCGAACGAATTGGCGGCGACGCTGAATCCGTACGCCGCTTTGAAGTCGTGGGACGAGATCCGCACGGCCGCGGTGAAGAGCCGGACGAATTTCGGAGCTCGATCTTCGTGCCGACTCGTGGTCGTGGTCGAAAAATCGTCCGACCTGTCCGCCCTAGTCGCCAAAGCCGTCTCTTCCCTCTCGGCGAACTCGGGGAAAGCTTCCTGGTCGTTGCCCGAGGGCGTCTTCTTCGGCTCCGGAAAGCCCGGCAAGCTCGCCGTCCTCTTCCCCGGCCAGGGCGCGCAGTACGTCGGCATGGGCCGCGACCTGTTCTGCCAGTTCCCGCAGGCCTTCTCGGTCCTGGAAAGCGCCGACGCCGCCTTCGAAGGCGGGCGCCGCCTCTCCGACTTCGTGTTCCCGAAACCGGCCTGGACGGAGGCGCAAAAGAAGACGCAGGAGGCGGAACTGCGCGCGACGGACGTCGCCCAGCCCGCCCTCGGCGCCGCGGCGCTGGCCGCCTGGCGCGTCCTCGAGCTCTTCGGCGTCAAGGCCGACGCCTTCGCCGGGCACTCCTACGGCGAGCTGGTCGCCCTGCACGCGGCCGGGCGCTACGGCGAGAAGACTCTCCACGAGCTTTCCGGCCTGCGCGGCCGGCTGATGGCCGCCGGGAAGGGTGACCTCGGCTCGATGCTGGCCGTGATGGCGCCGCTCGCCGAGGTCGAGAAGGCCGTCGCGGAGGAGGGCCTCGACCTCGTCGTCGCCAACAAGAACGCTCCCGAGCAGAACGTCCTCTCCGGCGCGACGGCCGAGATCGAGAAGGCGCAGGAGCGCCTGGCCGCGCGCGGCTTCAAGGTCGTCCGCCTGCCGGTGGCCGCCGCCTTCCACAGCGCGCTGGTCGCCCCGGCGCTCGCGCCCTTCGCGAAGGCGCTCGCGGACGTCGACTTCGCCGCGCCGTCGGTCCCCGTCTACGCGAACTCGACGGCGGAGCCCTATCCGAAGGACGCCGCGTCCGCGCGCGACCTGCTGGCCGGCCAGCTGGCCAAGCCCGTCGAGTTCGTGCGCCTGCTCGAGGCGCTGCGCCGCGACGGCGCGTCCTGCTTCCTCGAGGTCGGCGCCGGCGCGCGCCTGACCGGCCTCGTCGGCCTGACCCTCGGCCGCGACGTCCCCGCGGCCGCCGTCGACGCCTCGGCCGGCCGCAAGTCCGGCGTCCTCGACCTCGCGCGCACTCTCGCGCGCCTGGCCAGCCTGGGCTACGGCCTGGACCTGACGCCCTGGCAGGGCGGCGAGGCGGGCCTCAAGGACGTCCGCCCCAAGCCGCGCATGGCCGTGACCCTGACCGGAGCGAACTACCGCTCCTCGAAGCCCGCGCCGCGCCCCGTCCGCCCGCCGCTGCGCGCGGCCGAGCCGTACGGCGAGGGCGTGACGCTTGCGCACGCCGTCGAAAAGCGGCCCGCGGCTCCGGCTTCGCTCCCCGCCGGCGCTCCTTCGGGCGCGCTCGCCGAGGCCTTGGCCGCCGCCCAGGCCGGCATCGAGGCGCTCTCGCGCCTGCAGGAAGAGACCGCCCGCCTGCACCTGCAGTTCCTGCAGGGCCAGGAGGCGTCCCAGCGCACGGTCCAGGCCCTGATCGAGCGCCAGCAGGCGCTGACCGCGCGCCTGAACGGGGCGCCCGCCGCGATGCCCGCTCCGGCCGCGCCGGTCGCCGCGGCTCCCGCGCCTGTCGCGACCGAGCCATACGGCGAGGAAGTGCCGCCACCACACGCCGTCGTCGAGCGGCCGCCGAAGGCCGACGTCGCCGGCGTCCTCGTCGCGATCGTCTCCGAGAAGACCGGCTACCCGGCCGAGACGATCGA
>JAGWRY010000301.1 GCA_028869495.1 Elusimicrobiota bacterium
CGTCGCGGGCGCGAGCGCCGCTCCCGCCCGCGCCCGGGCCGCCTCCCCGATGAGCGGCGCCGCCGCGCCCGCGCTGACGGACCTAGGCATGGGCGCCCCGCCCGCGCCCTCCTCGCCCTCGATCGTCAAGGGCATGGTGTCGAATCTCGGCAAGAGCGGCGTCGGCATGTACGTCGGCCTGGGCGGCCTGGCGATCGCGGGCGCCGGCATGGCCCTGTCCGCGCCGGTCTGGATCGGCGTCGGCGTCGTGGCGGCCGTCGGCGGCCTCGGCTACGCGGGCTACCACTACTGGCAGTCCCTGAAGCAGCCCTTCGGCGCCGTCAGCGACGCGCTGAGCGACGCCCTCAAGCCCAAGCGCTGAGCCGGCGCCGCGGCGGCCGCTTCGCGCACGAGCCGCCGGCCTGAGCTAGCGCGCCGCGGCCGCGCGGCCCTCCGGCGCGCTGTGCAGGAACAGGAAGCGCACCGGGAAGCCGTAGCGCGCCGACAGGGCCGGCTCCTGAGCGTGCAGCCAGCTCATCAGCTCGACCTTGCGCGCGTCGTCCTCGTTCGGGTTGCCGCGCTTGTCCTCGCGCGGCTTGTCGCCCTCGGCCATGCCGACGTCCATCGAGAAGACGACCTCGTCGAACGGACGGCCGATCATCGCGTCGAGCTGGGGCTTGAACTTCTTGTAGGTCTCCAGCTTGTAGAGGACCTTGTCCTTCAGGATCTCCTCGAACGGGAGCGGCACGCGCGCCGACTTCGCCTCGACGAGGACGGTCTTGCCCTCCGGGCTCTGGACGACCGCGTCGAGCTCCGACACGTACTGGCCGTTCTCGTCGAAGAGCTCGCGGCCGCTCTGCAGGATCTTGTAGCCGAGGTTGTGGTAATGCTCGACCGTCTTGAGCTCGAGGAGCAGGCCCACGTAGCGCGAGTAGATCACGCCCTCGATGATCTTCGACAGGCCCTCGCCGTTGTAGCGCTTGACCAGGCCGTTGAGCTTGGAACGGATCTCGTCCTGGCTCTTCGGCATCGGCGCCAGCTCGTCGAGGTCGCGGAAACGGATGCGCCCGTTCGTGCGGGCGGCGACCTCCGCCGCGCGCTTCTTCAGATGATCCTTGATCGCCTGGTAGCCGCGCGCGTCGAAGACCAGCTCGACGCCGTCGAGCCGGCCCAGGTTCTGCTCGGCCGTGCCTCCGCGCGCGAAGCGCTCCTCGGCCTCGCGGATGTAGCCGTCGACGCGGCGGATGCCCTCGCGGATCTCCGACTCCGGGTTCTTCGCGTGATGGAAGAACACCCGGTGCGTGTGGACCGCCACCGACTGCTTCCCGTCGCGCAGAACCCCGTCCACCCACATCAGCGTCTCTTCCAGATGCGTGTTCTCGCGATCGAGCCCGCGGCCCTTCGCGACCGCCTCGATCGCCGAGAGCTTGGCGAGCACGTCGCCGTAGCTGTCGTCCATCACGTCCAGGCTCTCGGACAGGTTGATCTTGCCCTGATAGAGGCCGACCATGCGGCGGACCTCGCCGTAATAGCTCGCGGCGCGGCCCGTGATGCGCACGCCCTCGTCGTTGACGACGAAGACCGCGTCGCGCGGCGCCGCGGCCGGGCCGCGGGAACCGTCGAAGACGCGCCCGTCGCGCCCGCCGCGGCGCCCGTGGCGGGAGGCGGCCGCCTCGCGCAGGGCTTCGAGGGC